>NZ_JBDNJQ010000188.1:0-15102 GCF_051172895.1 Nostoc sp. CALU 1950
TGGGTGTTTTGGCAATTAAAATGCCCTCCGTGGTCATTTTCGGAGGGGTACTAGGAGTGGGGAGTGGGGCGATTAGGGATTTTGGGGCGGTTCATCTTTGTTATTTAGCGCTAGAAGCCATAAACCCATGAACAGCATGATCAAAAGTGCTGCTGGTATAGGAAAAATTGCTGAAAGTATTGCCCAAAATATTCCTGGAATAAAAACAGCAAGAAATATTTTAATTTCCATTTGTAGGAACCTCTAACCAATGAGATTATTGTTCCCACTTCTCTTGCCGCGATTGCTCCTTAAGTTAAGCCGCTGATTCAAGCTGTTGATTCAACTCTATCACCCAATTTTTAAGTAATTTCTGTTTGTCCAGAGGTAACAGTTTTGCAGCAGATTTTAGAACGAATGCAGGTATGGAAATTCTTACATCTTGCAACATTTCCGCTGAGTCGCAGGATTCAAGTATGAGTGCGGTATCTTGTATATTTTCTTTAGCCAGCCACTCTTCAGAGATGTCTGAAACTGTTTCTACTGTTGGTGTCACATCAGTAGATGTAACTGAATCTTTGGCTTTTTGAATAATGCCCTCTAAGGTTGGTGTGTGAGATTGAGAATCCATGTGTGCCATGATTTTTTGTAGCAACTCCCAATACTCTTTATCGAGAGTGTAAACGTTACTCCGCTTAGAATCTTTGGTTTGTTTAAAACTTGTTCTAAAGAGACATAGAGAATCTAAAACTCTGTTAAATAATTCAGTATTGCTGATTTTGAAATTGCCTTTACTGTTGCGCTCAATTGACACGGTAAAGCCTAAAAGCCTTTTGACATCTGCTTTACGTTTTCTTAGCCTATCAGCAAACTCTTGAATTTCAGGAGAATCATTTGTATAGCTCCATCCATCTTTAAGTTTGGCTATCAGTTCAAGTGTACCAATATCGCAAAGTAGCCGCCGATTAGCTGCATAAAAACTCTGATCGCCCTTGTCAGGGTTCCGTTCGCGGTCAGCAAGGTCATAGGCTATGGCTGTATCATCATCTCCTAGCAAAACCCTAAGCTTTCTTGCCCCTCGTGTTAGGTTTTTAGTGCGTTGGAGTTTAACAATATCTTGAGTGATTTCTAAATTAGTGTCCCGGTGTAATTGCGTTTTCTGTAAGCGATCGCGCTCTGATTTTCGCAAGCTACCCGCATTTATCCTGGCTGATTCAAACTCAACATCATTCATCAATTCGGCTTGAGCAATTAGGCGATCGCCCTCTTCCTTAACTGCTTTTTTTTGCTCAACGTGAATTTCGCCCTCTTCTGTCCGCGTTGCATCTTCAACATCCGTACACTCAAGATTAATAGTAAATTCTGCATCAATCAGTAAATCATAAAGTGATTGAAACGGGTTAGCTTTGCTTGCGTTAATCCGTGAAATAATATTTAACTTATGTTGAAGAAATGGCAACTCATCTTCTGTAATTACACCTTTAGCTGTAGGCATAATACCTTTTTTATGTAGTGTATCAATTTCATCTATTGAAGAAATTAAGTTGTTGGTTTCATCAATATTTATCTGAAGATTTTTAAGTAGATTCTTAGGATCAATTTCTAGTGTCCTACGTCGTGGACTAACCCAAATTATGATTTCACAATCTAAGCGATATCTAAAAAGCATTTGACACTGATCGCTAGCGGCTAAAACATCACCAGTAAAAAAAGCATAAACTCTATCAAAGTGCTGCTTTTCTAAGGATATTGCAGTACCCATTGTCATAGTGTAGCCAAGTATAGGATAGTCAGTATACTGGCTATCAATTGCCTGAATTATAGGTTTAATATGAGGCTCATTGCTATTATCACCATGAGCTAAAAATATAGATTCTTCAGGTATTCCAGTATCTTTTAACAGTAATTCGATAGCAATTAAATCTGTCTTATTCTCACAAGCTATAGCACATTTTAACCCAGCTTTAACATCGTTTTTCAATCGGGTTAATACTTCATCTTTATGTTTGTTATTATTTATTGTAATTGGCTTGTGAAACTTACCTTTTTTACCTGTATGGTGAATAATAAATGATTTTTTACCATCATCTCTTACTCGTTCAATATACTCTAGTGTTTCATTATCTAAATCACGGTCAGCAGCAATAATATAAGTAGCGTTTTTAATTAGCCACTCTAACTTAGTACGTGCTTTTATACGTAAATTACCTCTGAGATTGGGACTAGTATGTAATGATTTTAATCCCTGAGTTATTTCATCTAAGATAAGTATAAAAGGTTCACCTTTCACCCAATTTTCAGGGTTAAAATTAGCTGCAAAAGTTACATCACAGATAGAAAGTTTTGGTACACTCGTAAGACTCAAATTTAGCTTTTTAACTTCGTGATGATGCATTAGATCATACTTTGGTGCAGTATTATGCAGAATTGCATTTAAATGTGCTATTTGCAAAATATTGCCTGACCATTGCTTGCATAAATTCGCTGTAAAATAACTTTTACCTATACCCCAATCACCTTTTAGCCCAATAATTCCTTCTGGCAAGTCTTTAAGGTTATCTGTTGGTAAATAACCATCTTTGACCTCTACATCAGGCTTACGAGTAAATTTAATTTTGGCTCTATCACTACGTTTTAGTTCATATTCTTCTCTCCAATCGCTTGAAGAATTTACCTGAATTTGTTGCGTTTTTTGTTCGCCTGTTTGCTGATTTTGAGCAATAGATAAAAACTCATTTATAGAAATAAATTTAATCTGGCTATAGTCCTTTAATTCATCAATATCACATTCATTTTTTGTGATCTGATTCCACCAAGCAACACTAACTGAGTAAACTTTGCTAGTCAACTCCTCAATAATTTTTTTGTAGTTACTGAGAATGCCACTATTGCTTAAGCTTCCCGCGTCTGGACACAAAACAACCTTACTGGCTTGCCCTAACCCATTTATTACTGCATTGACTGAGGCTAGCCAGTTCGCCCCAGCCGCCCCAATAATTTGTATATCCTTGCGTCCATGCCTAAACCAAAGTTTAAGGGCAGTAATCAACGATTTTAGAGAACCTTCGACCAACCAAGTTTCTGTAACTTGTTCGGATTCTGGATGCTTCCAGAGAAATACAGGTAATTCCCCACTTGGCAGGTGTGGCCCGTTCCCGCCTTTGTTAGCAGATGATAGCCAGATATACTTGCCAAATTTTACACGGTTGTCAGACTGAAGCTGAAATCCTGTAATCTTGCCAGCATGGTCTACAGATGCAATCGCAAGTCCAACAACTCCTGTTAGTTGCCCCCCAGCTACCCCAGCCAGAGACGGGGAAGCATCAACTTTTAACCCTGGCTTCCAACTGGATAACCACCCTTGGGAAACTGCAAAATCAATCTCATCAGAATTTAACCCGCGTTTCTCAGACAGTTCTGAGTATCTATGCTTTTGGTTTAACCCCAGTATGCTGCTGATGTGGCGGTATTGAGGATCGCGGTCAGTGATGGGGAGTAGTTGAGCTAACTTTTGTTGTTCTTCCCGTTCGCATCTCTCACGCCGCCGCCTTTGCTCATCAGCCCATTCCCGCCGCCGTTCTTCTGTCCATCCTTGAGAATTATCAGGTTTGAATGTGGCTGTATGTCCATTGCTAGGTTTTACACATACATAGCCATTAGCTTTTTCGCCTTTTCGGGTATCTGCCAGCCCATGACAGAAAACTGTATCATCTACAAAAACTCGGCAAGCTCCTGTGATGTTCTCGCAGATGGGACAAGGATTATTTTTTTTTGTGGGGGTTGGGCGGCTACTAAGCATTGTTCACCCCCGCATTAGCAGATGTAGACAACACGAAATCTTGTTCTAGTATCGCCACACTAGTTATGTCGCCGCAAGAAGGGATCAACGCTAATCCTGTAGAAGTTTTAGCTAAATGTCTACCCTCAAAAGCACTGGCAATGAAGCGTTTAGAGTATCCGCGAAGTCTGAGAATATTCCTCAACCGCTCAGTCTCATAGCGATACTGTTTGGTATTTGGCTGAATTAATTCAATAATTTTTCGTTCTTGGTTCTCAATTGATGATAAAATCAATTTATCGATTTTTTGAGAACCGCTGTGAATTCGCAGTCCCAGCGGTTTTAACATTTTTTGGGTTCTCCAGTAAACTACTGGCTAACCCCGAACCGCATAACTTTTTGATAAGCTGAAAGTAATTTAAAAAATTAAATCTTGGCTAGTCTTTGCGTCTGATAAACGCTCGAATTGTACTTTCAGCTTTGCTGTTTGCGGTTCAGGGACAGCCATTTTTCTTTTCTGATCTATTTCTTTTCTGATCTAATCGTTGCACGAGAAAAAGCATAAAAATCACCCCAAAACTAATTGGGGGAATTATGTAAAGAAAGGTTAAGGAATTTTACATCCTCTGCCTACACGCTTCTCGACCCCGTTCTGAACTACGTAGCTGTAAAGTTCTAGTATCTTGTCCTTACTAGCAGCGCTACAAATCCTACGTTTTAAATCGTGATTGAGAGTGACTCTGTTTTGATAAGACCTGAACAGTTCGGCGATAGATGGATCATTGTAAGCTTTGATTTTGCATACTTGCAGCGCAAATATTTTCAAGTCATTGACTGGTTGAGTCTTAGCTAATTGCTTAAGGTGCTTGATTTCAGATTGTTTTAAAGAACTAGTTGATCGCCTGAGTAGGTCATGATTCTTAGCTGCCTTTCCAAGAAAAAATTCTGAGTATGGTTGTAAGTTTTGATTTAGGAGTTGATTTTCATCTTTAGTGACAATAGCTGCAAATAAATCAAAGCATGACTCATAGCCAGAGTGGGATCGCATTTGCTGTAATGCTTCTGAGATGTCATCATGAGCCTCTGCTATTAAATTTAGTAGCGATCGCATTTCATAAACTAGCCCCGAAATCGAATCATAAAGATATCGGTCTAATTGAGATCCTTTTTTCCAGTCTTTAATGGAGTTACTTCCAATAGGATGTGATTGCCAGATCCAGTAAGATGCAGCATATTTATTAAGCTCCCGTAATCTTTCCCAATATCTTTGTTGGTCAGGAGTTAAATTTTGCTTTTCATCCGGCAATACTGTAAGCAACGCAGCAGCAAAATCCTCAATAGTAGGATTGTCTATTGTCTGGAATAAAATCTCATTTACTCTGGTAGCGATCGCATCCATCATGATTTCGCCGCCAGATACTGACTTTTTAAATCATCCTCGATATCGACTAAAGCCGCTTGTAGTGTAGCCTCTAGCCACTCAGATTGTGGTTGACCTTCCGATAAACGCTTGGCTCTTGTCGATAACTCGTAAGCGCCGCCCAGAACGTACTCAATTTTGTCGGACTTGGCTTGCATTTCAGCAAGTGCGATCGCTGAACTTCTGCATTCTTTTAAACAATTTAAAAGTGCTTGAAATTCATTCCTAGAATATTCACTTTTAAGTTTTTCTTGAAGTTCATTAGCTAAAACAACGCTTGTAACAGCGCAATATTCAAGACAAGACCTCGCATCGATACCCTTGGATTTAGCAACTATCTCAAGCACAGTTGCGGCTGTTTCACCAGCTTTTACATGTTTTTTCCGCCAGGTACTCAAAGCATCGAGTGACGGATGAAAACCTCGCTGATTCCACCAAATCTGCAACTCCAACAAAGTTTTAGCTGCGGAGGCATAATCTTGCCATGATTCCTTTGCCTCTGGGGTAAGCTTGTCAATTAATTTCTCTACTATTCCAGCGTAGATGTGTCGTCGTGCCATAGTACAAAAATACTTATTACTTTCTGAACGATAACATTACTGCCACAATCACAATCCACTCCCGCCATTGCGATCGCGCAGTATCCGCAAAATTTCACCGACATCTGATTTAAGTTGAGAGAGATCGGCAGTGTGGTTATTGAGTATTTGAGTGTGGCTATTGAGTATTTCTGTATGTTGAGACTGGACAGTAAGAAGTTGAGCGATCGCCACTTGGCTTGTCCCGATTGTGCCAGTTAGTAACTTGAGTGAGTTGACTTCAGATGTCAGGCTGTCTAAGCGTGAGTAAATATCTTGGATTTGTGCTTCTGTCATGCTGTCTTTTCGTTCTCCTGCTTCATTCCATCAAGAACTGACTGTTTTTCTCTAGCCCATTTGGAAATCATTTCTTCAAGTGCCTTGCTTTGATCTGTTTCTGTGGCAGCACAGATAGTTTTAAACAATAATGCAAGGTCTTTAGGCACATAGCCAGAGATTAACCGATAGTTCGGATCACCTCTCTTGCCTCGAAAATTCTCGCCCATAAATGTCTAACAGCATAGATATTACATCTATGCTGGCATGAACTCAGAGAGTAGCAAAGTTTTTTCTTGACAAGAGTACATGAACACTTGTTATCATAGCAGCAAGAACAATCAGTCGGCAACAAGCCACTATTTAGCGTCCTACGAGTACCCCAGCGACTTACACAGTAAGGGGTTTAGCGATTAGGAGCGACATTGTGATGTGTACTTATTCTGATTGCTAGCTAGTTAATATCTGATTCACATTGATTACTGTAGTAAACCGATGAAACCTAGACGGAGCAAGCATTCCACAGACTTAGACTCATTCCTTGATTTCCCATCCACCAAGACATATTTAGCTGAGGTCTTGGGTGTTAGCCGTTCTACTTTGGTCACTTGGGAGAATTTAGCCTTCTGGAGAATTCCCAGTTTCAGAGATGCCTACCCAAAAAACCACGATGGCAGTTACGACCGGGAATCACCCTTATCACCCTACCAAGCATGGGTTTTAAGCCGTGTAGGGCGGCTAATGGCTCAACTACGACGCGGCGAACGGGTCAAAGGCTATATCACCAAAAATCCGAATGATTTTTCTAAATACCGCTATCAGCAAGCATTCCAGCAATTACAAAAAATACAGAAGGGAGCGTAAATCATGGCAGCACGAAAGAGAACCACAGCGCCAACAGCAGACACAGTAAGCATTCATGATGCTTGCCTAAAATACATGACCACGGAACAAGGGCTGAGACTGGCTTTAAGCCATGTTCGCCCGGATGATTTCGACACTGTAAAGGCAGTTTCAGAAGCAGATTTAGAAGCGATCGCTTCATACTTTCAGCCAAAATTGCCAGAGGTGGCTAGCAACACCCTAGAATTACCCGAAACTCTCGAAACTTCTCCACAGGAAGCACCTGAGCCAGCCTCAGAACAGTCACAGAATGCCCTTTCCTTGCCCCAGCAAGAGCGACATTTAACAGCGCCTACCCAATCCCCAATACCTAACGCCCAACTAACGCTAATTGACCAGCTAGCTAGGCAGGCATCTGAGGAGATAGCAGCAGTAGACGCGATCGCCCAAGTCAAGAACCAATTGATTCTTAATAACTTGGCTGTGCGAGATGCCGAACTAGCAGAAGGTATAAATCAGCACTGGCAACATCAAAAGCAAGGATATTTGGGAGCGATTCGAGATTTGGCCAGTTTGGCTAAAGAACCTGTAGCAATTACCCCAGACACCACAGACTTACCCGCAGAAGTTGACCAAATCATTGCTGAATTAGCAAAAAAGCTAATCGCGTGAGAGCGATCAACATCCTGTTATCTCCTCTTGACTTCGTTAACTGGTTATTAGAAAGAGTACTAACACCATGACTTTTACAATTTCCGGCACCCAAGCAGAAGTAAATATGAGCGCTAATTCCCTACCAGAGCTAGTTTCTCAAGCACAAGAATTACTCTTACAAATTCGCCAACATCCACAGTTTAAAGGTTTGCGGTTTGATTGTGATGTAGCGATCGGCGATGTTAAGCAATATTTCAACTATCTAGAATGGGCTGCTAATGCTGATTTAGAGGTATCTAGGTTTGAAGGTTTCAGAGAATAAACGGGTGATAAAAAAGCGGGGAATGATGTCATTCCCCGCGCACTTGTAAAATCCCATCCTGGGAATGTGTCTTAATTACCCAGCAATTATGCCATATAGCACCCATACCAAAAAAGCTTTATGGATGACTTAAATAACCATATTCAGGACGCGAAAACGGACGAAACAGAGCTAAGTCTTGTCCTCAAAAAATACGATTTAGATGAGGAATTGGCACTTGAATTTAGCGAAATTGATAAGGCATTTAGACAACTAGAAATTAAATACCAATCACTACTCAACACCAGAAAGTTTTTCAACAATGGCTAAAATCGACACTACAAAAGCAGCCGCGAAAGCTGTAGCTGAGAAGTTAGCAGGGCGTAACCAAAACTCGACATCTAGCACTAATTCCACATCTGCTACCCCTGCGACTACTCCCATAGATAGCCGCATCCCTGGCTTGATGACAGTAACTCCCGATTTAGTACCGGGAATGATGCCAGCTTTTAAGCCAGAAGATTATCGCGTAAATGACCCTTTAAACCCTCCCGAAACTCTCCCACAAGCAACTCAAAGCCAGTTTGATAAGGGGATGAAAATCTATGAGGGTTCTACACGAGCATTGAAACTGACGGGGGCAGCGCTCGACCTTACACGCGAGAAATTTACTGTAATTGGTAAGCATTCAAAAGCCTTTGGTGCTGGCATTCAAGCGGCTACCGAGATTGAGAAAGTTAAGGGTAATTATTTGGATTACCTTAATCAAAAAGAGGTGACTACTCAAAAATCAGTAACTTTAGATGTTAGCCAAGTAAAGACGATCGCTGATACGAATATTTCGGTTTACAGCAAAGATGAGTTAAACCAAAAGCTGTTACAAGCACAAATAAAAGCTGAAGAATTAAGGCTAAAAACTGCTGAGTCACAGGGAAATCTAGCAAGCTTTAAAGCCCAATTGGGTGATTACCTGGAGGTAAAATCATGAAATTATCTCATGGGTTAGGGTTAAGCGCTTTTAGCTTGTGCGCTGGCTTGGCAGTAGCTTCTGGAGGTTTCACCAACGATATAGCCAAAGTAATCTCTATGCTTGGTGTGGGAGCATTGCCAGCAAGTTTTATTAGTTATTTAGTCACAGATTCCAAGTCTCAAAAGCTGCTGAATGATGCCGAAAGCAAGAACATAAAAGCAGGTGAAACACTGCACAAAGTTATCAGAGAGTTTGACACTTGCAAGTCAAAGTTAGCCAGCCTTAGCGCCCAACTGGAGACGGTCAGGGAAGAACTTAAAGAAGCGAGAAATACTATTAATTCTTTAGGTCACGCCAAGATAGAAAATAGTGTGATGATTGCTCATTTAAATTCCCAGTTAGATGAGTATCAGTTTAAATTCTCTCAACTTTCTACCCAATCCCAAAAAGATAAGCAGCAAGTTGAGTATTTGAATACTGAAGTTGAGCAATGGGAAATCAATTTTAAAACTCAAGTAGAAGCAGAAGCCAATAAACGGTTTCAGGTTGCCAAGTCTCAAGAATTAGAGAAAATTTATTTAGAGCATGACTCGATAACCAGTGAAGCTATGGCACTCTTTCGCCGGTTGCAATCCTGGGGGGAGAAAGTCGCCCACGGACACCAGAGTAAAGCTGAAATTATTAAGAGCTTGGCAAGTAGCTATAACCAAAATTTAGATGAGGTTGGAGAAGCGATCGCACATGAGCGCCAGAATTATCTAGAACAAATTGAGCTACTAAACGAACGTGTAGGACAGCTACAGCAGCAATTGCAAGGCGATTTAATCGAACCCGTGTATGGCGATTTTGGCTTTGATATTAGCGGGAAAATCGCCAACGAAATAGCACGTACTTTATTTAGCGATATCAGGCTAGCTTTGAGCGTTAAGGGGTTCCAAATTAAGCCTGACGGCGTTGTAGACGTTGGT
Source organism: Nostoc sp. CALU 1950 (assembly GCF_051172895.1). Taxonomy (NCBI): domain Bacteria; kingdom Bacillati; phylum Cyanobacteriota; class Cyanophyceae; order Nostocales; family Nostocaceae; genus Nostoc; species Nostoc sp. CALU 1950. The sequence continues at coordinate 9,768 of NZ_JBDNJQ010000188.1, forward strand.
TATGGCTATTCGCGCTCTGTGCATCCAAAAGCCGTTGTAGAGGCGATTTTAAAGCACTCTGGGATAATTGCTAAAAAGCTGGGATTATTCAAAATTACTTCTGTCAGAAAGTTGGAAATAACCGACTGTATTGTGGTCAGTTACCGGATGGAGCCAGCTATCAAAGCAGATGAAATTAAGTTGATGGTTGGGACTGCTGACGAATTTATCAACTATGTAGTCAGTCACCCTATCCGTTATCGGCTGATAGCAGATCCGGGCGTTGGTAAAACCCCAACCACTGCGGTAATGATTAGCGAAATTGTCAAAGCTGGATGCACTCGCGGCAATACCGGAAAGGGTGAAAAAGTACCTCACACTCTGGTTACTGTGTCTTACCCCGGTGCTGTTGCTTCACTCAAGGATAGTAATTATCCTTTAGAGCATTTTCTTAAATATGGTGATACCACAGCCGCAATTAAGTCCTTTGATGATTGCCTAGATGATGGAAACTTTAGAGTTAAAAACCCCACATTCGCTGCTAACTTCTTTCAAATTTGGGCATGGGATGAACTTGATAACACCCTAAATTCTTGCAGTGAGCCATACAAGGCAGGGGAAAACCTTAAGAAGATTTTTAAACAGTTTGGTCACAATAACATCGGTTGGATTGTGTCGGGTCAATCAGTGATGACCAAACAAATCCCAGGTTTTACTAATGACGATAGAAGCCTATTTACTGAGATTATTATCGGCATTCCCAAAATTAGACATTATCTAAATACTTACGGGAAAGGGAAGAATAGCGAGTCTAACTTGGCTAAGTTGACCCGTAACTTAGACGCTATAGAAGAATACATTGACCATAAAAACGAGCTAGTAACCGATGATGCCAGATTGTTAAGAGTAGCCTTAGTAGTTGACTCTCGCTCACCTAAACTCTACTTTTTACCTAATCTAGATAAAGTCAGTTTTAACTATCAAGAAATAGAGGAGACAAAGCGACTGGCAAGGCTTGCCAAGTCTCCTGGCACAGTTGACAACGGACTGGTAAGCGAAAGCCCAAAACCTTGTACAGCAAGCAATGGTCAAATGGTAAGCTTGCCACCAAAAACGACTATAGGGGGTAGTCACCAATCTGGCACAAGTCCCCACTGTCCCCACTGTGGGAGCGCAAATTTAAAGCTACAAAATGACGATAGATATCGCTGTCTAGGCTGCAAAAAGCGCACAGTTAGCAATAAGATAGTCTGGAAATAAATATATGAATTTTGATGATATTTCAACAATTGTCTATCAGCCTAAAAATGACCATGAGCCAGGATTTATATATTTAATGGAAGCAGAGGGTTATCACGGCTTAATTCCTGGCTGTTACCTCCGTCGTTGCAAAATTGGGTTATCTCGTAATCCAGAGGCTAGGCTTGATAAGTTTCACCGAAATCAACCACCTTGCAATGTGAAGATTCTCAAGACTATTTACGTAGAGGATATGGCAGATGTAGAAGGCGAATTACATCAGCAATTTAGTCAATGCAATGTTGAGTTAATCAAAAGTCAAGAATGGTTTGATTTTAATCCAGTGCAATTTCTGATGGTTAACTGGGAGTTTGAGAAGCGATCGCTTCATGTTTTCAGCATTAGCGACTTGCCAGTTAAGCTAATCATTTTCAGCATGATCGGGCTTGTGGGAGTGGGAACCATAGCGGGAAGATTGATAAGTCAACCAGCTAATTCTGTGATACAGCCACAAATTGACAAAGTAGGCAAAAATTAAGGGAGGTTGTTAGCCTCCCTTTGGGGTTTAGAACGGTGTGTTACCCGTCTGGTTTACCTTGGCGAGATACCCGCGCCAGTAATCGCCCTCAGTTGTTTTTGGTGGGAGCGCGATCGCCGCGTCGAATTCTCCATCAAAGTAGTCATTAGCAGCTTGGAATTGTTGAGGTTTAGCAATTGTGAGTAACATGAGATCACCTTTATTTTTAAGCTGCGGGCTACTAACCCGCTTTTTCTGTGGTTTCTTTAACCTGTTATCAATATAGCTAACCTGTTATAATTTGTCAATAACAGATTATAAATTAACAAGTTATTGACATTTCATAACAAGTTAGTTAAGCTAGTAACAGCTTAAAAATAAAAGGGAGTCAGTCAGATGTCAAAGGCAGTTCAGGAGCAAGTAGATCAACTGTTTGAGGCTACCAAAGGCTTACAGAGCTTAGAAGAGATTAAGCCACACTGCGAAGCTTTTAACGAGTTTATTAACACCAAAACTAGCTACAGCACCAAAAGCTTAGGCACTGTTTTAAGTCGGGCTGGCTTCTACAAAAAATTTAAGTCACTGCCACTAGAACAGGGTAAAAATGCTGAATCAGTACCCAAGCATGATGCTCAAGGGAACGTCACAGGAAACGAGTTAAAGCATTATGTCTTGCTGCTGTGTGGTCTAGACAAAAAGGATTGGGAAGAACGCAACGAAACTACAAGAGTTAGTGACCGTCTAATGACTGCTGGTGAAGACGGCAATACAGGTATTGAGATTAACCCAGAAACATATTTAGAAGTAACCTCTAACTTGTTAGCCAGTGAACATCCTCACGAGTTAGCAGTGGGTTTGATAGCTGCTACGGGCCGCCGTCCTCATGAGATTTTAGCCAGAGGAAAATTTACCCCGATTGATGGTGAATCCTATCAAGTTAATTTTGAAGGTCAAGGCAAGAAACGCGGTGAGAAGCCAGTATTTAAAATTTCTAGTTTGTTCCCTGCTATTTACATCATTGAGCGATTAAATCACTTACGCAAAGAACCATCTACTAAGTTACTTTTAAAAGAAGTCGCTAACGAATTTCCTACTGATGTAGCAGCACAAAATAAAGCTATTGAAGATAGACGCGGTAATTCATTACGTCGGGTAGTTCAAGAATATTTCGGTGGCAAGGACAACAGAGAACCGCTTTTAAACTTCCGTCACGGCCAAGAACAGAATGACTGTAAAGCTCTACGTGCTGCTAGCGCGTGTCTTGTTACCGAACGCGATTGTACAGGTTCACTAGGGGCAAAAATGTACTTCGCTGCTTGTTTCTTGGGCCATATTACCCCAGGTGAAAAAATCAGTGATAGCGATTTGAAACACATCACTACTACTCTTGGCTACTCAGATTATTACGTTACAAAACCTGTAGGCTACCCCGATGCACCAGAGAAAGAAAAACTCTCTAATGTTCGGGTTAGTTCAAGAGATTTAGAAGCTATTCGCCACTTGCAAGAGAAGCTAGAAGCACCTAACCAGCCATCAGTAATCAATCAGCTAATTGAATCATTTAACAGTCGGCTGGACACTGCAAAGCAATTACAGGCAGCACAACAAAAGGTAGCCCAATTAGAAGCACAAGTTAAACAGTTACAGGAAACCAATAACCAGTTAACAGATATGAATAACCAATTACAACAGGAGTTTGATGCAATGTCAGCCACACAGCAACCCCAAACAATTACTCTTAATGTCACCGAGTTAGACTCTTGGCTAGAAAAGAAAGTTATTGAGATGGTAGGTAAGTTAACTCTTGGGGGAACTATCGCACCCGCTACGACTGCCACGCCTGCCACACCTGCCAAAGTAGCACCACCAAAGGAAGAGATTGACTGGCAAGCCAAGACTGATGCTGAGGTGTGGGGGAGCAAAACGGCTGGGGCAGCTGTAGAAAAAATTCGTAGGTCTTATCAGGCAATCTGTTTGTATAACGATACTGTGGCAACTGGAGAGGGCGATCGCTTGGCATTGACTAACCAAGCGCTCAGGGATTTGTCGGGCTGTAACGGTTTATTGGTACGCGATTGGATTGAACAGCATAAGGATGAAATAATCAGCCATAACGCCAAGTTCGGCATGGAAAACAAGAAAGACCCCAGTAACCCTGCCAGCTATGCCAACAAGGGCAAGGACACAGATAAAATTCTCTTGCTGATAAATGAAGAATTTTTAAGTGGTGAAGGCTTTAAGGCAGGGAGAAACTAAAACGGCGTACTTTGGTCTGAATGCAATACTCTAGACGCTTTTTGGTCGATGTCGTCTAACCGATATTTCCCGACATCTCCCCCAACTGGTGACAACATAGCCAAACTCGCCGCCGCTCCCAATACCTGATCCTCAGTCACTTCTAAATATCTCTGTAGCTGTTCTAAATTCCGATGCCCTGAGATTTCCTGAATAACTCTCAGTGGTATGCCAGCGTTACTCATCTGGGTGAGCGCGGTACGCCTGAAGCTATGGGTACTGACTCCAAAAATATCTACCTGCTGACAAGCTTCTCTCAAAATCCTAGCTGCTGAGTCATGGCTGATATGTCCATTGCTACGACCTGGGAACAGATAATCATCCCCTGCTAATGGGTAGTATTCAACCAATAGCCGCCGCAAGTCTTCAATCACTGGGATTGCCCTGGTTGCCAGCTTCCCTTTAGTGTTTGACTTTCTAATGACAAACTGCGGTCTAACGTTGCCCTTGGGTGTGTAAATGTCTTGAGTTTGTAGCGTACAGCATTCACGGATTCTACAGGCACTAAACAGACACACACCGAACAAAGTGCGATCGCGCTCGTTGTCTAAGCCATTACTGAAAATTAACTGTATCTCTGACTGCGTTAGAACCTTGGCGCGTCCGTGCCGATTGATTTTCATTGCCAGACTGTAGACCCTGTTATCTACAGCCTAAAATGATTTGACACCTGATAAGCATAATTGTTTGACCGAGATTAGCGATCGCTAACTCTTTACAGATGTTTTAGTAGTTATACTAGTGCAATATTTTTTACTCAGTAGCTAAAACTAGGGTATAGTCTTAGCAATTTTATGTTGAAAAAATTAGCTATATCAGCGATTGCATCTGCCATTGTATTTGCTCCTATGGTTTCAAAAGCAGAATGGATACCTGTTAGCGAAAATAACAATCTAGTTTTTTATGTAGAAGATAGAATTACGACTCTTGACGGTCAACCTGCATTTTTCTGGCAACGCATGGTTTACAAGAAAAGCGAGTCTAATGGAGCAAAGGCAGTAGTTTTTTACAATGCTATTAGATGCAACCAAATGACAACACAAGTCCAAAAAATTATTACTTATGGTAGTCAAGGACAAGTGATTAAGCAGCAAGACTACGGTGAAACTTCAAACTGGGAATTTCCCCCACCAGACACCCACCAAGGAATTGCTTTACAAGCAATTTGTGAATAATCTTCCCCATTCCCCATTCCCCATTCCCCATTCCCCATTCCCCATTCCCCAAACATCCCCATCCCCCACTGCCAACCTAGTACCCCTCCGAAAATGACCACGGAGGGCATTTTAATTGCCAAAACACCCA
>NZ_JBDNJQ010000093.1:0-32058 GCF_051172895.1 Nostoc sp. CALU 1950
AATCCTAGATCATATTGTATATTGATTTGTGTAATTAATTTTGTTTGATTACTTACTTCACTCTTTTGATTAGTACGCGATTAGTGAAAGCTAGTCAGGGTGAAGAGTATCACTATTTCTTAGACGATCTAAGAATGGTATTTTGAGACACGTAAAGAGACATAATTCAGACTTGTCTCAAATTGGACACTTTCTGAGACGGGGTTTAGCCAAGAATCTTATCTGGCAAGAGTTATAGGGTGATAGCGTCAAAACTCACTTTTCATAATCCCCCTTTTCGAGGGTTTATCCCAAAAACCCCAACTAGCTCCTGCAAGCCCGCAAGAGCCACTTCGCTGCGCCGACTCCGAGCCACGAGTTCTTAAATCCTGAAATTGTGGAAGTATAGTAAAAACTTGACAAACTTTTTTGCGTACTGTGCGATAGTTTTGGTCAGGAATTTTTGGCGGAGAAATTAGGGTGGTAAATGAGGTTTTTGGGGTCTAAATCCTTAGATTTACCTTATGTTTACCTTGTAAATACCTTGGGGATGCCATTGTTTTACCTTATTTTTGGCAAAAAAGAAGGATTTTGTAAAAAACGGTGATTTTCAGTGTTGAAGGTGCAAATAAATCCTTATATTTGCCATTGGAATACCATTGAAATGCCATTGGTTTACCTTACAAATGCCATTTTTCAAAAAATCCTTGTAAATACCTTATAAATCAATACGGTTCAGTTAAGCCTCAAAGTCAGGTAAATTAAGGATTATTCCCAAGCCTGGAAATTGACTGTGGTACATCTGAAAGATTTTTCACTATTGTCTCCAACGATACAAAGTAGCGATTTGCTAAAAGCGATTGAGATAGCTATACCTGCAACGGCAATTGAAAAAGCGATCGTAAAAAGCAAAGCTAGTGAAGAAAGAAATCGTTCTTTACCAGCGCATTTGGTAATTTGTCTGCTAGTTGCAATGAGCTTTTGGTCGAGAGATTCAATGCGGGATGTACTGAAAAACCTAATTGATGGGATGTCAGAGACATGGATAAAAATTGGCAAATACTGGCGAGTGCCATGTAAATCAGCTATCACCCAGGCTCGGCAGCGATTAGGTGCTGGAGTAATGAGCCGATTATTTCACCAATTAGTGCGGCCAATGGCGACTGATGAAACTCTAGGTGCATTTCTAAATGGACTACGAATTGTGGTGATTGATGGTACCTGTTTTGATGTCCCAGACAGTGATGAGAATGCAAGAGTTTTTGGTCGTCCTAGTAGCCGTCCTGGAACGCAAGCAGCATTTCCAAAAGTCAGATTAGTCATATTGGTAGAAGCGGGAACGCACTTAATATTCGATGCGCTGATGTGTCCTTATCGGATTGGAGAGCGAGTAAGGGCGTTAAAATTACTACGCTCAGTTACAACAGGAATGTTACTGATGTGGGATAGGGGCTTGCATTCTTACGAAATGGTACATACAACAGTTTCTAAAGGTTGCAATTATTTGGGCAGAATACCTGCCAATGTTAAATTCTTTGCAGAAAAACCTCTGGAAGACGGCTCTTATCTATCATGGATTTACCCATCGGGAAAATTACGAAAAAAGGGTTGTCAACCCCTCAAAGTACGGGTTATTGAATATACTATTGAGCATCCAGAAAACCCTAGTGAACAAATCACATATCGATTGATTACTAGCTTATTAGATATTGAAAAATTCCCGGCAGAGTTGTTAGCTAAAGAATATCATCAGCGTTGGGAAGTAGAAAATACAATTGATGAATTGAAAATACACCTTTTAGGACGAAAAACTCATGTCCGTTCCCAAAAACCACGTGAAGTAGTGCAGGAAGTATATGGCTGGTTATTGGGACATTGGTCAGTAAGGATGTTAATGTTTCAAGCCGCAACCAGTGCTGGGGTTCCACCTTTACGTTTGAGTTTTACAGGAACATTACGGGTTATTCGTCGTGCTATTCCTAAATTTCAACACTTACAACCAGAAGAATTACCCCTTTTTTCGATTGGTTAACTGTGGAGATTCTAGATACGTTGTTACCGCAACGAGTTAACCGTACTAATCCCAGGGTTGTGAAAAAGCCTGTATCCAAGTTTCGTTCCAAAAAGCTAAAACACAGAGGTACTGGACAACGAGTCGAAGCTCCGAGATTTAACATCACTAATAAGGTTTTTAGCCTTAACTGAACCGTATTGCCTTATAAATGCCTTTTAGTTAAATAATGTTTAGTATGCGAAGTTTTCTAAAGCCCTGATAAAATCAGGAACGAAAAAAAGTTCATTGATGATGAGCCAGGGGTAAGGTATGGAAGCCAAAAGCGAAGTGACAATCAATATAGATGCGTGCCTGCCTTCAACGTTTTCCTAACTTATTTCTACGCTACTGCCCGCGCATAAACGGATTCAAGCAGAGAAACCAATTCGTCCACTTGGGACGAGGTAAATAGTCCATCTGGCCCCTGTGGTGTAATGTCAGTAAATGGGGATTCATAGAGGAGCGCAGCATCCATTACGCCATGTTCAGTTAGGTAGTCCACAATCATATTTGCAAACTCAATTTGATTAGAGTTAAGCTTTTTTCCAGATAGGAACCTAGCGAGTTCCTGTTTGGCTACCTCACGTTCTAGCCCCACCAAGGAGCGAACGAACAAACCCAGACCCTGTGACTGTTCTTTCGCACGGACGATATCCTCCGCCTCACCCACACCGCTCTGTGCCAATATGCTCTCTAGCTCAGACAGGTCGGATGAAGTAAGTTGCAAGTTTTTCCGCAGTTTGAAGATAACTACATGATACTGATGCGATCGCAAAAAAGCCCTTGCTTTAGCTCGGAACTTCTCAAAGTTATCCGATGATGTAAAGCCAGGTAACTCCACTGCTATTTCATCCCCCATCACATCCTCAAAGTCGGTGTAAATGGGTTGGCGTTTCTGTTTCTCAATCAGCTTTACTAGCCCCCGCAGGCGTTTGCGTAGTACCTCTAGCATGGGCAGTGTCACGTCCTGCCACCACTCATCGGTTTGTACATCCTGGATCAAAGGCAACTGCTCCCGTAATAATGGGATAGCTGATTTCTCCTCTAGCAAAGAGGTAAGTGACTTCACCTGTTCTCGTAAACGCTCAAAGGCAGGCTCCGATCGCAAAATTGCTAATTGTAACTTCAACACTAGGACATCAAACCGCTTTGTCTCTTCTGCTTCCGCTTCCAATTGGGAGGGTAGACCAGCTACTTCTTGGCTCAGTGCGCTAAAATCTTCATCGGATAGCGATACCCATGCTTCGGAACTAGCATATTTTTCTACCAGTCGTCGCTTAGGACGTACTACGAAGTTTTCACTATTCATGGCAGCAACTTCTGTGTAAAGTAGATTAGCCACTTGGTGGCGCAATTCTGCATCGGTCTTTGGTTCAGAGTCGGAGACTTGAGGTGCTTTGATTGTGGTACTGCCAACCTCAACGACTTTTTTATCTAGCTCTGTGATTAACTCCAATCGCGCAGTAAACAACTGCTTGCCCAAGGATTTACCTATTGGGGCATCAGTCGTCTCTGGATTATGCTGAAAAAACTCCAGGTTCTGGCAATAGTCGAACAAGTAGAAAAATTGCTTATCTTCTCCTATACCAAATAAATCGGGACAGCGACGGGTTCCCCGTCCTACCATCTGCCAGAACTTGGTTTTGGAGCGTACAAGTTTAAACAGCACCAGATTAACTACTTCTGGTACGTCAATCCCAGTGTCAAGCATATCCACCGAGATAGCAATATGGGGTTCCTTATCTTTGTTGGAAAAGCTATCAATTAGGGTTTGAGGATATGTGGTTTTGAAGGTAATAACGCGGGCAAACTCACCTTTAAAGTGCGGATAGTTGAGATTGAACCGTTCACCAATAAAATTGGCATGATCTTGGTTTTTAGCAAAGATAATAGTTTTGCCCAGGCGATCGCCACCAGCAACTTTCAGCCCTCTGGTCATTAAATGCGCTAGTACCTTGTCTACAGTATCTTGATTGAATAGCCACTTGTTGACAGCTTCTGCTTCCACGCGCTCCGGTGCGTTGCCTTCGTCATCCCATTCCAGAGCGTCCCACTCTTCCCTCTCTGCTTCAGAAAGTTCATTATAATTAATCCCCTGGCGTTGAAACTTAAGCGGTACTGATACAGCTTTGGGTGGTACGAGAAAGCCATCACTTACAGCATCTTCTAGCTGGTAGGCATCGGTAGGTACGCCGTTTTCTAGGTCAAACAGTCCGTAGGTGTTGCGGTCTATTTCATCCTTGGGCGTGGCGGTCAGTCCCAGCAAGAGAGAATCAAAGTAGTTGAAAATGGTGCGGTATTTCTGGAAGACCGAGCGATGGGCTTCATCAATGATTATTAGGTCAAAATGCCCTGCGCCAAAACGACGCTGCCCGTCGCGGGTATCATCAATCAGCCCCATCATGGTGGGATAGGTGCAAGCAAACACTCGTCCTTCGGTATCTTTCTCTGTTACCAAGTTAACTGGTGCAGCATCAGGGAGGTGTTTCTTAAATACATTTATTGCCTGATTTACCAGGGCTACACGGTCTGCTAGAAACAGTGCGCGTTTGACCCAGTTACAACGCATCAGCATCTCTACCAATGCGATCGCTGTTCTGGTTTTACCTGCACCTGTAGCCATGACTATCAGGGCTTTGCGGTCTTTATCGCGCTCAAAGGCTTCGGTAATGCGGCGAATAGCACGAGTTTGATAATAGCGTTCGGCAATACTAGCCTTAATGGTGGCTTCTGCTAAAGATTTGCGGGTAGTCCGGCGCTGTACAAGCAATTCTAATTCGGTTTTTTTGTAAAATCCTTGCACCTGTCGCGGTGGGTAATTGGTATTATCCCACAGCCAATGCTCGTAACCGTTGGAGTAGAAGATTATTGGACGCTGACCGAACTGCGTTTCTAGACAATCGGCATATAGTTTAGCCTGTTGCTGCCCGATGCGGGGGTCGTTTCGGGTGCGCTTGGCTTCTACGATCGCCAGGGGTTTACCATCATCGCCCCAGAGTACATAGTCTACAAAACCCTTACCCGATGCGTTGGGCATCCCTGTAACTTCAAACTCGCGGTTGCGGGGTTGATCGAGCGCCCACCCTGCTTCTTTCAACAACAGGTCGATGAAGATATCGCGGGTTTGTGCCTCAGAATAGTCGTGGGTATCTGGCTGGGTAGTGCTGGCTTTCTTGGCTGCTGTTATCTCTGCCCGCAGTCGCTTTAGTTCTTCATCCAGTGCGTTCTTGTCAACGAGAAGTGTTGAGAGTTTTTCGTCGCGATCGCGCAGTTGGGTTTCTAGTTTCTGGAGTTGCTCAATGGTTTGTTTAGGCACTGGTGCAGTTTTGGGCAGTGCTTCCGGGTTGAAAGTCAGCCCCGGTTCTGGTTTGCTACTACGTCCGTAGGTGTGTGCTAACCAGTACGCAACGTGAAAAAATTCCCGTACTGCGTTTATGGCATCGTTGACAGGGACGGGTTTGGCACTGTGGACTGCTTGATTACCCAGTTTGATAATGACCCGTGTTTTGTTAAATACTGCCTCGCCTACCAAAGTTTTAAAGGTGGGTTCATGAATCAGGGCGCTCAAGTTGTCATGATAGGGCAGTTCTAGGGAATTATCGTATTGATACAACCAGTTTACGGTTAACTCCAAGGCACGACGGGCATAAAAGCAGGCGGTACGGGGGTCGGGATATACTGCACTAAAAGCTTTATTTGCGGATTCGTAAACTGCGGAGAATTCAGCTTGGAGGAATGTAAACTGGCTCATTAAATTAATAAAGCTTTTGTCAATTTAAATACATTATATTCGGTATTTTTTGTGACTTAAAGTTAGAACCCCACGGGCTGTTTATCCCGTAACAAGAGCATGAAAATCTCTCCCTCATCTCCCACCCTGCGGTCAGCCAAAGCTACATCACTCCCTAAACTTCCGTTCGGACTTCGGCGATCGCTTCTGAGCAATCCTTAGAGATGGTTAAGTTATTTTCCCCTTTGGTGATAATTCTGTAAATCGCTGTCTAGTGACCAGATAAACACTTCACTCATTTGGAAAAGATTACAGGACTTACGAAATTCCTGAATGATGCTCATATCTCCAAAGCTGGTTCCTTCTGACTTAAGAGGAGCTTTATTTCTGCCAGCCAGATCGGGGAAGTCGTCAATCCACTCCAATATCTCTGCGGTGTTCGGGAATGTAGTAGGTTTCCAGGGAGCTTCGCCTGTGAATGCTTTTTTAACTTCTTCAACAAAACGTTTGGCGGTTTTCCTTCGCATTGTGCCGTCACCGTTCTGGGCAATGTGGTTGCCTGTTTCGAGGATCGTCGCCATAGGCAACAAAAAAGTACAGCCAGATTGAGCATAGGTCTGAAAATCTTGGAGGACTAATGCTCTATGCTGATTATAGTTGGGGACGTTGAGTATTTCGAGGAATATGCTGGTATCTATCAGACAGATACTACTCATTGCCGTACTCCTGCAAACGAGACAGCCATTCCAAAGCTTGGTGTTTTCTGTCTTCAGGTGTGTGCGGCGACTTGACAAACCGATCCACTACCCCAGCAGTTACCAGTTGACCGAGCGGCCCCTGAGATATCAGACTGGGGAAATCGTACATCTCCCCAAGCCGTACAAGGCGGCTATCTCCTGACTCTGGATTGCGGAAACAAAATACTACATCACCGAGGGCAGCATCGGGTAAGGCATCCATTAAGGCTGGGTTGTGGGTAGAAAGCAGCACCCGCAATTTCCGCCGCTCGGCAATATCCCGGATGCTGGCGAGTAGATGCTGGGCGCGGTTGGGATGAACGCCGTTGTCGATTTCCTCAATTACCACTAAACTACCAACGGGTGCTGATAGCATAGCCGCCGCGATCGCTAACACCCGCAAAGTGCCATCGGATAATAATGCGGCCTCACAATAGCGACGGGTATTGCCAAAGGTTTCTGCTAGTTGCACCATGACTTCATCCCGTGGGCCGAAAAGGAAATCTAGCCCATCTATAGCCTGTTCTGGTAGACTCTGGATAAAGTTGAGAATTGCCTGTTGATTTTCGGCTTGGTTCTCCCACAAGCGATACAGGACGCTGGAAAGATTGGTACCATCTTCTTGTAATCGCTTATCAGATTTGAAACTGTACTCGCGCATTCTGGCGGGAACGGGATCTAGAAACAGGATGTTCTTTAAAATTCGTTGATATTCGCGGACGGTATCAGGAATTATCTTTTGGGATATGGGGTACTTTGCATCAAAATGGGCAGGGGTGTCTAATTGCACGAATATAGCCATCTGATCGCTGCACGTTATTCGTGGCTTGTTCTTCCCCCTTGTAAAGTTGTTATATGCGACACCAACATCAGTCCCTACTCCTTGAGAAGGCTGATCTAGGGCATATAGCGGCACTTGACTTGTCGAGCCAACGATTCGCTCACTACTGATGTGCAGTTCTCCGTCACGTACATTCAGGGTTATATCGAGTTGGTTCCAGTCTGGGTAGTCTAAACGGCAACCAATGGTAAAATTTGACTCTCCCCGATGGCACAAGTCATTTACTCGACCGCGTACAACGCGCTCTGCACTATTCACCGCATATTGAATGCTGGAGAGTTTTTGCCCTTGTGCTAGCCATGACAGAAAGCGCAAACCTTCAAGGGCGTTACTTTTGCCTGCGGCATTGGCTCCGATTAGTACGGTTAGCGATCCAAGGGGCAATCGGCTTGTACTGTAACTTTTGAAGTTGGCGAGGGTAAATTCGGTCAGCATGGCGCTCATATCATAATTCTCCTCGGAATGCTCGATGTTGGAGGGAGGCGAAGAGGGCATCAAGTTCTGACAGTGAGGCGCGGTGAGCGGCTTTGAGTTTTTCTACAGCTTCGACGCGATGGGCAAATTCTTTTTGAAGAGAGAGGGGAGGGATAAAAATAGGCATAGACTTGATGATGCCCATATTTAATCCTGCCATGATCGCCCCTTTTTCTGTCTGATTAAGATATTGCCGAGCAATCGGATGTAAGAGAAAGTAAGCATGGAGAAAACGTGGCAAGCACTTATCCTGGTTGAGAGTAATACAACAAAGGTGTTTTGTATTAATGGCAACTGGTATACTGTCTGGAACAACAGCACATCTTCCACACGTCCCCATAATTGTTATGATCACGTCCCCAGGGCTGACAGTGTAGCGTTTCAGTCCGCGATACTTCAACTCAGAAATAAACCTGCGTTCACCCCATCGAAATTCATTTGCAACAGCATTATCAATACCTAGCACTGCTACACCTTCCTCTACAAACTCACTATGAAGAAGCTGGCTTCCAAATGGCCCCGTCCTAATTGATCCATTACTCGGATGAACTATCTCAGCAATTGTTTCCATTGCCCAACCATTTAATACTGGATCGCCGAACATTTCTATGAAGATGGCTTGGGTGAGGAAGTCGAGTTGTGCGATCGCTTCCCGACGTTTAGACCTGATTTCTTCGGCGCGATCGAGTACCTCCGCAATCCGCTTCTGCTCTTCCAAGGGGGGGAGTAAGAGTCGCTGGCGGTATGCGTCTTCACGATTTAACCCCGGAACTGCCGCCGCCTTGTTAAGTTTTGTTAGACCCAGACCCGACAACTGGTAAGCAAGCCATTTGAGTTCAGTATCTGTAGCGCTTTTGTCAATGTAGTAGGTAGTATCAATTGGCCAGCAGGAAACATTGGAGAAATTGACCTCCCCCAACGAACCTTTACGTCCTATCACGATGGTAGATCCATCTGTAATTGCTTCATTGTGCTGCCCAATAATCCCGTTTGATCCAAACACTGGAATATTACCTCCAGTTCGTTTGAGTTCAGGTAAGCTTTTACCATATTTGAACTCGCAAATTTCACCTAGTGAAACCTCTGCCCATGATGTAGAGAGATTCTTCATCCCAACATCCCCTCCAAATCCTTCATCCCCTGCTGAATCTCTGCCTCCAGCTTTGCCAAATTAGCGAGGATGTCTTTGGGTGCGCGGTGTTCCACCTCTTCATGTACCACTTCCTTATAACGATTCAGGCTGAGGTCATACCCCTGAGTCGCAATATCAACCTTTGGTACACAGAAACTCTGAGCCGTGCGCGGCCGCTCTCGTTCGGTAGTATTCCGCACTTGCCAACGACTCAACACATCCGGCAGATTATTCTTAGTATGCTCCTCTGCTGTTAGCAAAGCCGCAGGTACAGCACCTAATTTATCTTCAGAAAGCAAAGGCGCTCTTTTATCATCCAAACTCAACCCGTCAGCATTCACATTGTAGAACCAAACAAAATCAGTCCCACCAGAGTTAGTTTTAGTAAATAGTAAAATCGCAGTAGAAACACCCGCGTAGGGCTTAAATACACCACCCGGCAGAGATATCACAGCATCAAGCTTCTGCTCCTCCACCAACAGGCGGCGCAGTTCCTTATGTGCTTTAGAAGAGCCAAAAAGCACACCATCCGGTACAATCACCGCAGCCCGTCCCCCAGGTTTGAGCAATCTTAAAAACAGAGCCAGGAATAGCAACTCAGTCTTCTTGGTTTTAACAATCGCCTGCAAGTCCTTAGCCGTGTTCTCATAGTCCAACGACCCAGCAAAAGGGGGATTAGCCAGCACAAGAGTATAAGATTCTTCATCACCCGAATGCTCCTGTGCCAGCGAGTCTTTGTAACGCACATCCGGGTTTTCCACCCCATGCAGGAGCATATTCATACTGCCAATACGGAGCATGGTATTGTCAAAGTCGAACCCGTGAAACATCTGATGATGAAAGTGTTCCTTCAGCTTGGCATCGCGCAGAATTTCCGGGTGATGCTCCCGCAGATATTCATTAGCAGCCACGAGATAGCCACAAGTACCACTAGCCGGATCACAGATCACATCCCCCGGACTGGGTGCAGTCAGTTCCACCATCAGCCGAATAATGTGGCGCGGCGTGCGAAACTGCCCATTTTGTCCAGCCGAGGCAATCTTGCCCAACATATATTCGTAGAGGTCGCCTTTGGTGTCCCGGTCTTCCATCGGTACACCATCTAGCAAATCCACCACCTTAGACAGTAGCGCCGGAGTAGGAATCGTGAAGCGGGCATCCTTCATGTGGTGCGCGTAAGTCGAATCATCCCCACCCAAAGTCCGCAGGAAAGGGAAAACATGATCGTTGACTACAGCAAACATCTCCGGCGCTGCAAAGTGCTTGAACCTCGACCAACGCAAATCATCGTAGTCACGTTTTTTGATATCTAGTCCCTCTTGGAAAATCCCCTCTGGGAAAATCCGCCGTTCCATCGGGCGCTTGAGTCGGTTAGCTTTGTTTTCTTCTAGGGTATGCAGGTCATCGAGGCGACGCAGAAACAGCAGGTAAGTAATCTGCTCAATGACTTCGAGGGGATTGGAGATACCACCTGACCAGAAGGCATCCCAGATTTTATCTATTTGACTTTTAATTTCCCCTGAGATCATTTGTGTTTGTCTTATCCGGTAGAGTGCAAGTAACTAGGTGAGCCGCGCAGTCTCACATTTTATACTCGATAATCATTGCAAGCAATGGGCAATTATAGAGATTGAGCAGCTTAAACAATAAAATATTTCGTACTGGGAGTATGACTCAGTTACCCGAAACGTTTCGGGTAATTTTCCCTTTAGCTTCATTTTGGAAGTTCGACAACTTCAACAAGTACAATCGAGCGAATCATGCTAATCGCTGGTAAAGTTCAGCATTTTTTCGCAGTACATAACTAGCGGCTTGGTTAAACTCACTTTTTGGGTAGTTTAACAAATCTTCTAGAGAGGCAGATAACAATTCTTCAGTCGAGATACCCAACTTCTGCGCTAATGACTGCAATTTTTGCAGTTGCTGCTCTGTAATATTAATTGTTATAGCAGCCATATTTCCTTTTCATAGCTAGTCTTTATCTAACATTATTATCTGGCATTTACCCCTCATCAGCCATCAAAGCTTCCAACTCTTTCAACAAAGATTCTAGTTTCTTCTGCTTCTGGGGATTGTCCCACACCTTTGACTTTTTCGCTTGCTTGTATGTAGCTTCTAAACGACTTTGCAGTGCTGGAGGTGTGACAGATGGTTGTTTAGCTTTGACCTGCCGTTGAATTTCGGAAAGGGGCAAAGAGAGCGAAATTGCCGCTTCTAAGAGTTCAATTCTTTCTTCTTTTGATGTCAGCTTGGCAATCTCCTTGCCCTTGGTGTACTCAATTTGTCCTGCACGCAGGGCTGATAAAATATCCTCTGGCAGTTTCAACAGTGGTAGTCTGGTGCGGACAAATGATTGCCAGCTAATCTTTCCCAATTCCGCGAACACTTTTTCTACTATTTCTGCCTCGGAATTACCCGAAACGTTTCGGGTAATTTTTCCTTTGGCTTCATTGTCCATTCTGTAGAGTACAGAAGACACTTGTGCTGTCTCGCATCCCAATCGCAATGCCAACAGTTGCAAGGTTCCTTCAGTTTCTTCAACTGGGTTTAAGTCCTCCCGTTGGAGATTCTCAGTCAGGGCATACTGTACCGCCTGCTCATCTGACATCTCCCGCACGTTTACAGGCACTGACGTTAAAGCTGCTGTTTGTGCTGCCCGATATCTGCGCTCTCCTGCCACTAATTCATACTTATCCCCCGCAGGTCTGACCAATAAAGGCTGGAGGATGCCGTTTTGCTTTACCGATTCCACCAAGGATTGCATCGCTTGGGGGTCAAAATAACGCCGAGGTTGAGTAGCAGGAAGGACAATCTTATCCAATTGCACTGTAGAAGAAGTCAACTCATCATCATCTTTGAACAGCGCGACGTTCTTGAGTTTGCTTCTAGCAGCAGGTGGTTGGCTGGCGCGTCTGGTACTCATTTATATCTCCTCCATTGCTTGTGCTATCTCGTCAAAAATACGGAGAATAGCAGGATTTTTATTAGGGCATAATGCTAAAGGTTTACCATATTCAGCAGCTTCTGCCACTGCTGTAGCGCGAGGTAGGGGGGGAAATATCCTTGCTAAACTTGACAGTTGCTCATGAATTGATTCAAGAGTTCTCTGGTCTAGGGAATTAGCAGCAGAGTACATTGTCGGGAAAAATCCCGCTATCTTCAGAGAGCGATTCAGCTTGCGCTGCACTCTTGCCAATGTTTTCAACAGCGAGTCTGTTCCCTTCAATGCTTTGAACTGACACTGAATGGGGACTAAAACATGAGTCGAGGCAACTAGGCTAATTTGACTAAGAATTCCCAAACTGGGAGGACAGTCAATCAAAATAAAATCGTAGTTGTCCAACTCAGGAGCAAGTACCTCTTTGAGTCGAAATTCTCTCAACTCAGCAAATATCAATTCTTGTTCGGCATTAGCCAGCAAAATGTTGGCAGGGGCCAAGTCCATACCGTCCAAGTCCCGATGAATGGGAATGGGTTCATCTGACTCTGACACCAAAGCATCGTAAATAGTTTTTGACAAATCAGCCGCTTCCAACCCCATGAACGTTGTCAGGGAAGCTTGGGGGTCTATGTCTATCAACAGTACCCGATGACGGCGTATAGAAAGGTGATAGCCAAGATTTTGGGTTGTCGTCGATTTGGCGACACCACCCGCTTGATTGAAGAGTGAGATTATCTTGGTCAATTTCACCGCCAGCACATGACACTGGACAAAATATACCCCATTGTGCAAAATTATGGGCAGTTTTAAGAAATGCGATCGCCTCGATTTTGTCATACATAAGTAAGACCCTCATAAAATTTATGAGGGTTTTGATTTTTATTTATGTCAATTCAAGAGTGTGGAAACGTCTTCTACTCTGCTGACCCTAACAAGCCTTAAGAGCTTTGGTATCATACATATTTTTGTACTTATTCAAGAAAACTTAACCAAAAGAAAGAACTTAACCTTAGTTGGGGCTAAGTTCTTTCTTTTGTGCATTAACTTGAGATTAGGTATCTTGGCTCAATACCTAATGCTTTTCTCAAGCCAGGTATCTATCAGGTATCTATATGGGTATCTGCCGAGATTTGTGCAAAATGGTACACTTTGTAAAGTTTCGTAAAGCCTTTGACATAGAAACCTATGAAATTACCTTTTAAATAATTATTAGGGACTAAATATTTTTTGTTTAATCCATTGAACTAAAACTTGTACCACTAAAGTTATCAAACCACCAATTATTAATAGTCTAATTTGATTTTTATGTTCTAAAAAGAAATTTGTTCTTTTGCTTGTATCTTTTGCAATAATTACAGTAATTTTATCTTTATCAGCCTTAAATATTAAATTTGAATTTATTACAATTAATGAGCCAATCTGGATAATTAATATAATATATTTAACAAAAACATCAATTATTATTATATTTTGTAAATATACAATAAGACTTACTATTGAAACTATAAAATTTAGAGTTGCCCGCCTACTGCTAATCTCAGAAATAGATGGAACAACTCTAGGTTCTAATATCTCTTTTATTTTAGTAAGTATTCCTGTTGAAATTGCATTATCCTCAGATATAAAACTACTTGTGGATAAAGATGAGATATTCAAACTAACTCGCGGATCTTGTGATTTAAACCTTATTTCGTCAAAGTCTAAACTTTCTAATTGTTTCAATTCTTCTACAGATTCAAACTCATATTCTTCAGTAACAATTGTGTAAGATTTACAATTGCTTTTAAATATTTCTTCGATAAGTTCAATATCTTTTAAATAGAGTGATACTGAAGGTAAAGATACAGAAATTTGTTTGGGTAATTTTTTCATAACTTTATTGCTTCAACAAAAGTGTTTTTATAGTAATCTTGTACTATAAAAACAATAACCGTGTAAATACTTAAGTTTCCTCTTAGATATATGAATAACTAAAATGTATTTGGCGCTTTTAATGAAGCTTGTTCTAAGTATAAGTTAGCTCTTGGGGCTTATGATAATACCTTTTATTTTTTGGCATGATAAACATAGCAGTCCTGGCACAACTCCTTGTGTGTTTAGCCTTTGTAGAGATGTCGTTTAACTATCAAATCCCGACATCCACGCCCACAATCATCTTGTCAAAACATTTTACCAGGAATCATTTTATAGAATTTTATAATAGACAACGCCGCCGCCGCCCCTAACACCTGTTCATCAGTCACTTCCAAGTATAGCGTTGTTCATACTCGTATGCTTTCCATGCTTTTTCAAAAAAGTGGGGTAAGCATACGACTGTATTTATATTTAGAATATAGTTTAATTTGATACTTAACTTGTAAATTCTCTTTCTAATTTCTCTCTGATTTGGGCTATCTCAACCGGGTTATCTGAATTTTTAGCAGGTGGTTTATTAAAAATATTTTTTATAAGTTAAAATATTTTTATAAGTTTTTGACATAAAAACAGCGTTAAATTTAAGTATTATTACTAGTATTAAAGACAATTTGTAATCAAGCTCAAACTATTCGTAACCTTTTCATATAGGGCTTTCTGTATAGAATTTATCGCTAGTATTAAATATATTAGCAATGCAGTTAATGCTTTTTTATGTACAATTATTGACTAAATAATTATATCTTGTACAGTTCTTTTGTACAGTTGTTAGTGATATGTTAAATATCTTAGATTAGACGTGTTCTATCCAATACTACGTCTAATGAAAATTTTTGATTCTTTGGTTAAAAAGTTTAGTTTTGCGTCACGTAGAAAGCAGCGCTTTAATTATATTGACCGTATACCCCATTTTCTAGCGGTCACTTCTTATTTTGCTCTTTTGGGATTTTCTTTTCACAATTCTGATGCAAGATTGGCTTTTATCAACGTCTGTACGCTTTTAATAGCTAGTTATCTAGGGAAATTTCCTAATGATAATCAATAAAAAGTCTCTAGCTTTTTTGACAAACTAGAGACTTAGAAATTAAAATGTTGTTTTCAGACTAGCGTATATCGCACAAGATAGGCAAGCTTCCGTAAAAAGCTTGTCTATCTTAATTCTGACTTTTAAACGCTGCTTCTATGATGTTGTCATATATAGATTTCTCGACATTTCACAAATCACCCCAATCAAAATTCAGGAAGCGTCTAGCATTTAACTTTGTATATTTTTCAGTGTGTTTGATATCGCGGTGTCCGAGAAAGTCTTGGATTTCCCTGGTGTTGTAACCCTGATTTACCAGATAGTAACCGCAAGCATGGCGCATCATGTGACAGTGAACTTTGATATCAAGCCCAGCCTGTGCTGCCAGTCGCCCAAGCAGCTTTCGCACCGCATCAGTAGACATCACCTCACCACGCTCGGAAACGAAAATATATTTGCTATCTGGCAACATCTCTCTAAGTTCTTTGAGCAAAGTTAACTCATCATCTCTCAAGGGATGCACCCCAGAGTCACTACCCTTTTCCCTGGTGATGAAAATCTGGCGTTCGGCCCACATCAGCGCATCCCATCTTAAACCGCACTTAGCCCCTACAGCTTCCCCCACCCTCAGACCGTGGCGAAACATGAGCAACATCAGTGTATAATCACGGTGAGCATAACGAGCTTTGCGCTCAAGTGCGGCATCGAGTAGAGATCGCACCTCGCTTGGTGTAAGGTATTCTCTAGACCTGTAATGCTTGTTGGGTAGACGAGTTGGGGGTGGTAGCCTCATTTATTCTTGGTGATAGTGTCCGGTGTACGCGACGAAATATGGACACTAACCATTCTCCCAAACCCTGATGCTTTCGTGAATAGCCACCACATAACTGACCTCAGTTAAGCCACGCTTATCATTCACACCCCTCAAAACCGACATTTCACCCCCATTGATAAGTTTGGCAAATATCCATACTTCTCTATACACCAGTCTGTACAACTCCAAAACAAAAGTCCCGCTTTCATAAATATCAAGGTGAGGGCATTGATATCATTAGTTCCCGATACCAAGAAAAGGCAATGGCGCATTAGCCCACTTTATAGGGTATCTGCCGAAATAACGGCGAGATGGGACGCGTTGTAAACAAATATTGCGTAACGTAGTTTAGGGATTTACTAAATTGCCCACAAATGGTATAAAACATTCATTTTTTTTGCACACTAAAATCAACTCTTCGCGCTATTAAGTCCCTCAAACTTGCCCATTCATCACCTTTTTAGGGAATCTTTTCATTTGAATAGTCAAGTTCAGCTTGAAGCTGAAACTGCCATTAAGTTAAAAGTATCTTTATGATATGCTTAAGTACGTAAAGATGTATTATAGTGATCTACAATATACTTCAACGTGATTTTCCAGTTTGGGGAAAAATTACAAAGATTTTCTTACCTAACTTACTTATTTATAACTACCAAAGTTAGCCTTTGGATATTGAAGTAATTAAGTAATAAAATGGAGAAACTTCGTTATGAAAGTGAAATACTTTTTATAATTAACTCCTTACATTAAGGAATAAATTAATGATAATGCGTTTTTTACCAGATGAAGCTATTAGTGATGACACAGAAGATTTTTTAGGTTTTAGTGATTTTGTTAATTTACTTAAACTTTCTATTTATAATACACAAACGCCTTTCGTATATGGAGTTTTAGGGGATTGGGGTGTCGGTAAGACATCGATTTTACAACTTCTTAAGAATCGGCTTATTAATGATTTAGATAGCGGCAGAAAACTTTTTATACCAATTTGGTTTAATGCGTGGAAATATGAGAATGAGACTAATATTATTTATCCATTGCTTTATGCCATAAAGCAAGATTATATAAAGCGTTTCAAAAGTATTGAAATGAAAGATGAGTTCTGGCGTGATTTTACTAAAGTAGCCACAGCAAGTATTGCTGTATTGACTGATTTAGGTTTGAGAGTTGCGACAAAAAGACTAGCTGGTGAAGCTATCAAACTTGATGATATAACCAAGCAAGTTCAGGCTACTGAAAGTTTATCTAGTGAATTAGAAAGTATTCTTAGTGAATGGGCAGATCAAGTCAACCAGATTAATCAAGCTTTTGCAAAACTCCTAGATGCCTATTCTAATGCGTTAATGGAATTGTATAAAGATAAAGTTTGTAGTAAAGATGAAATTGTTTTTGTGTTTATAATAGATGATTTAGATAGGTGCTTACCAGAGACAACTATTTCTATTTTAGAAGGTATTAAAAACTATTTATCTGTAGAACGATGCGTTTACATTCTAGGCTTAAATCCTAATATTATTTATCAAGGCATCAGAATAAAGTACAAAGGCTTAGAAGTTGATGGTCGTGAGTATCTAGAAAAAATTCTGAATTATTCATTTTATGTTCCTGAGCCGCAAATTCAGAAGATTCCCGAATTTGTGTTAAGTCGCTTTAATAGCTTAATAATAAATGAAAGTGTTCGAGAGAAGTATAAGAGTATGTTTATAGAGTTTGGGGAAATTCTAGAAAAATGCCGCTTCAATAATCCCCGTAAAATTAAGCGAGTTTTAAATAGATACTTATTCTTTTTAAATAGTTATGAAAAAGAAATTTATAAGTATTACAATTCTAATATTGTACGTTTAATAATTTTAGCTGAATATTTCCCAGGATTGTTCCAGCTATTTCTCAAATCTGACAACATCACAACTTCAATTAAATCGGAACTAATGAAAATTGGACAGCTAGATTTTAAGCTTGAGGAATTTGAGAAAAGGTTTGGAATTTCTATAGTTTCAGTATATCCTCAATTATCAAAGATGAATGAGTTATTTAATTTGAATTTAAATACTACAGGTGACAAATTGAGCATTACGAAAAACGCTCAGAATGTGTTTTGCATCACTCGTCTTACTTAGAAAGATCAAGGATATCAGATGCCTGAGCTAAATGGGATAGAAGTGACACCGGCATTATGTGGAATGATTGATAAAGTTCCACAGGAAACTTTTATGCGTTATTGGGAAGAATGTGTTCTTCAAATATTGAAAGCTGAAAAAGATATAATTTATCAGTCAGCATTTAAAGCCATTAAGCTGGCAAGGGAAAACCAAAGCAATATGGTTAAAGGTTTTAAGATATTTAATGTTGTCTTTTTAGACGATTTTTGGAAATCAGAATATTTTAAAATAGTTGAATTTCATTCTGATGAAAACCTTGTAAAAAACAAAGAAGTTTTTTTAGAAGCAGCCTTTAATCAGTATTGGTCTATTTCTTTCAATTCTCATTATTGGATAAAATGTCTTGAACTTAATCAAGATATTTCCTATGAAAAAGCAATAGATGATTGGAAAACAAACAATCAAGCTATAATTGTCACTTATATGAATAATCTTAATAATTGGAATAGCAGAAGGCAAAGTATAGCTGTTTAGGGGCTAAAGTTTATGAATGTGAATGAAGATGTAATGTCTATCTTAGCACAACCTAAAGACACTGAGCTAATAAATAGCCCTGATACGTTATCTAGAAACTATGGTGTTTCTTTAGAGAAAGCTAAGAAAATTGCAGAAATATTGAAATCACCTAGACCAGATATATTGAGTGATTTTCCTACAAATATAGACTTGCTCAACTTTAATACGCTAGTACGCACGATTTCTAACGTTGTCCTATCTGAAAGTACCCAAACTCCTCTAACGATTTGCATTGATGGAGAGTGGGGTTCTGGAAAGACAAGCATTCTTAAGATGATCGAAGCTCAAGCTAGAATGCTAAATTTTGCTTGTATCTGGGTTAATGCTTGGAATTTGAATAATTTACAAGATATGACCTCAACAATAAATAATGAAATTTTGCGTGAATTTGAACTCCAAGGAGATCCCGATGAGGATTCTAATAAAGAGAACTTGCGTACATATCTCTGGCAATGGGCTAAGTCGCCCACCAATTTTAGCAAAGTTGTTGAAACACTACTTCAGGAAAGTGGGAAAGATGAGTCACGCTTAATTGTTTTTATTGATGATATAGATAGAGCTTTTCCTGAGCAAATACTAATGATGTTAAAGAGCTTAAAACTTATTTTAGAAAGCTCAAACTGTATATTTATATTAGCAATGGATGTAGATGTTGTTGCACAGTCACTTGCAAAAGCGTATATCAAACAAAATTTAGCTAACTCAAATGCAATTATATCTATAAATTCTTCAGATGGTTCCTCCGTAACGATTGACCAGTTAACTAACACTGTAAGCTTTCCAGATGGAGAAGATAAATTAACTAAAGATTTTGGATACAAATATTTAGAAAAGCTTATACAAATTCAACTAAAAGTCCCTCGTTTAACACGCAAAATAATTCGGGATTATCTACAACAACTTAATATTATAGATGAAGTAATAGAAATTATTAATATGGCACCCGATAATGAAATTCTTAACCCAAGACGCTTAAAACAATATATCAACTGGTTAAGTATATCATTGCAATTGATTATTGCTTTACCAATATCATCTACAGTTAGTAATTTGACAGCTCTTCGTACACTTGCTTTGCGATATGATTATCCAGATGTTTATGACCAAATCATTGAAAGCGATAATGTTTATGAAGTTCTGAACCATTACCCTCATCTTAAGTTTTTATTAGACTATGGATCATTTGTAAGAGGAATACGTGAATTTGATAACTTTTTAAGTGAAATACCAATGTTAAACGTGAAGCGAAGGCAGTCGTAAGATTATATCTAGGAATTGTTTAACTATTAAAAGAGGGGCAACTAATGTCACGTACTTGGGGAGATGAATTGGATTCAAGCGTTCAGCAAACATTTGACATGATAAGACCATTACTCATAAGAGCTTGCAAGCCAATTGCTATGTCATTTGAGGAGATTAAGGAGCGTTATAACATTAATGTAGACAGTGCTGAACTTGAAGTAAATTTTAACTTTAGTGCAACAGGTATACCTTATGTTGTGAGTTCTAAGCAAGACTCTAGCATAACTATCAAATTACACTTGAGTCCCAACATGAAAGAAAATCAAAGTTAAAGCTGAAACTTTTTCTTCGTAGGAGCTTCAGATCAACAGAAGCAGTGAGGATATCAAAATTACTTCAACCTCATTATCTGATGATGCCCCGACGAACTGGGGACGCTTCGTTTAGAGCGGGTGGAGTCAGGGCAAACGCATCTAAAGTATAAGAATCCTTTAATAGCAGGGGTTTGGGCGTTTTATAATTTAGCCTATTTTTGGAGCAAGATCCTTATCCAGTAAGGTTTTCAGAAAACCCGTGCGTTTGCCCTGCGGGTCGAGTGGCCCGCCACCCGCTCTACCGCAGTTCTTGACAGCTAAGGAATCGCTTCTCTAACGATTAATCACCAAAATCAATCGGTTGACCGTTGAAATGCTTGTGAATGCTTAATGAGTCAACCAACTAGGAATTGTGACCTTTTTCTCTAATTCTGCACCGCCTGATGAATTGTTTAAACCGTTAATTATTGCCAGGAGCCAAAAATTAAAATGTTGGCAAGCAGATGGAATCCAATAGCTGACATAAACACCCAAAACTACTTTTGAGAAATAAGAAAATACATTGGAGGTTTTGGAGCTATGCCGGAACTAAGCCACTCATCAGGCAGATAGGATCATCACCCGGCATACACTCCAAAACCCCCTCTTTTATTAGGACTAGCCCCGACCGAGCAGTATTGAGTGTGCAACATCAGCGCCTAAAACCCTTGTAAACAAGCACTCTTAACTTTACAGCGTCTACATCTATCTGTAGACATGAGAGATTCGGGTGCGAGTCAAAGATAAGAATCCACAAGTTTCCCCTGAGTTGACCACTTCTCATCTAGAAGGCGACAAGCGACATAAACAACATTTTGAGGATTGCGCTTGTGTCTTCCATTCGTACCCCAAGAACGAACAGTATAATCACCTTGATAACCTAAAACAAGTGCTAGCTCGTCGTAAGTTAACTGCCATTTTTTCTTAAATTCTATTGGGTGCATAGTATTCACCTATTTCAAGTAATTAATTAGCAGAGACGCAAAGAGAAATTATCAAAGGTAAGAATCTATAACTTTGCCCTCAGCCGACCATTTTTCATCTAGAAGGCGACAAGCAACATAAGCAACTTTTTGAGGATTGCGCTTGTGCCCTCCATTTATCCCCCAACAACGGACAGTGAAATCATTTTCGTAACCTAAGACGAGTGCTAAATCGTTGTAAGTTAATTGCCACTTTTTCTTAAATTCTATTGGGTGCATAAATGTAAATCCCTCACTATTTTTAATCGACAAAGTTTTCAGTTTTTGTGACTCACGAGAAATATTTATCTAACGAGCGCTAATAAATCTGAGCAAGCTATCAGGATAAAACCAGTCTGGAACTGTAACGCGCTCCGATTCAATCAGATTTCCGTCGTCATCATAAAGACCACTAATTTCAGCATGGTTTAGAGGTACGCGACCGTTCTTTGACTTGCGCTTGATTTGGATAGTTTCGCTTTGCCTTAAATCATTAAAACCCTCAGCATTACCACTTGCTGCATTAGTAAAAGCATGAGAAATACAAACTAGATATTCGGCAGCCTTGCGAACGTCAGTAAGTGAATGTCTCACAAATTTTTTGACTGATTCTTTACAATCATCTTGCAGAGAAAGCTGTGTCAATTCATCCCAAAGTGTTTGAATAGGGGTGTCGTTTTCTGTGCGGTCACTCCAACGTTGAACAGCTTCATCCATTGCCTCACCAATAGCTAAATAATCGTTGCGCTCGCCGATTAATTCCGGCTCTAAAGGAATCAACAACTTCCAAGCTTTAGCTCTGTTCTTATGTCCATGAGCGTCAACGATTGATGTAATATTCCAATCAAAAATCGCCTTCCTACACATAACAATTGATGCAGCAAAACTGCTTTTACCACTACCTTGGCCTCCTAGTACCCAAACTGGTTTTGTTGATTCGATGACATCCCATAGCCAGCCACCCTCATGATTTTTCAATAGTTGAACTAATTCTTGGGCGGTCGTTCCTTGTGGAGCCGATACTTTTTCACTACTGGGATTGATGTTTTCTGCGTCCGCCTTGCGCTTGTCTCTTCTGTTTTCAGCAATGGATTTATCAGCTACGGAGTCAGCGACCGCGAACTGTTTTTTAGTGTTATCAAACTGTAAATGTTCAAGCTCTGACTGACGCTGATACTGTTGTTGCAATTCCTCAAGAGAGATATAGCGTTCTTGGACTAACAAATTATCAGCGCGTCTGTCGATGTCCTTCTTATGCTTGTCTGAAATCCGTGCTGATTCATGTGACTGCAAATCACGCTCAGTCCTAGTAATTAAACCTTGGCGCTTAATAGCTGTCTTAAAATATTCGAGACGTTGAAAACTTGACTCGTTATCAATCTCATCTTTTGCAGCCCAGCAGTAATAACCCATCCAGACAAAAGCAGGTGCGACTAATAACCACAGGCTAGGATTCTCTGATGGAGCCAAATCTGACGTAATGAAAGCACCATCAGGGAGAGACACAACATCATTAAACTGTCGTGACTTCCATACTTCTGTGAGCAATCTGTACTTGAAACGACAGTATTTGTTATCAAGTGCCGATTGTGATTGTGTGGGTTTGTTATAGTACTTCATTGTCCGTTTATTAGCTGTTACCGGACAAAATCGCACTTCAGTAAACTGATAAGGGTGCGGTGTCTGCCCATAGTAATAAGCGCTGAAAAGCCCCAGAAGTAAAGCTGTGACAGCACCAATTTTCAGTAGGGGTTGAGCCTTCATGACTTGGATTTGTGGATGCCGTAAACAACACCACCTGCGACTAATGCACCCACCACAAACACAATAGTTTTGTCTGATTCTGGCAGACGGTTAAAATCTTCTACAGTCGCTTTGATGTTGTCATAAGTCTTGTGTGAGTTCTGCATTGTGGTGTAAAAATCACCGATGGCAGTCCACAAAATGAAGCATCCGAATATTGTTTGAAAGAGAAATTTTATCGCCTTGTCCATGTCCGTAAAAACCCATCCTTCAGGAGACTTATTTACGGTGAACTCCAACAAATCACGATTAACTATTTGATTAATCCCCAACACAATAGCGACCGCAGGCATTAGCCCAGCCGAGCCTGTAGCTATTACTAAATACTTAGCCAAGCAATAGGAAGTAACACCCCAGCCGCAAGACTCAATACCTTTGAGAACAGCGCGACTGCGATTAAGCTTTTCAATTTCCTTCGCTTTGAATCTTCTAATAGCTTCTTGTTCATCCTGGGTAAATGCAGTATCAGGAAAGTCTTGATAGAAGCGTGATTGTTCAGTGTCCCCGTTTTGCAATTCGGTGTCAAGTTCATCTAACATTGTTGTCATCACTAACTTTGATTTCCCCTACTGAGCGCTTACTTAGTAGGGGATTTAACTATGTTGACTACTCGAAAATCGTAGAAACAGCAGTGCGGAACGCTTGCACTAATTTGTTGGTTGTGAATGACTTACGAGGTACTAAATCAAGGTCTGAGCTTTCACCGTATGTTAGTAGGTGTTTAGCTTTCTCCATCTCATAAGTTCTGTCAGCGTCTAGCTGTGCCTTTACAGGTCGGGCTAACTGCGATTTAGAAGCTGCTAAATGGTCAACTTGGCTGATATGGTAGTCGATGTAAGCCTTGAGCTTAACTAGGTCGATGCTTTCTCTGTAGCGCTGATTCTCTAGTGTGCGGTCGCTGGCCAGTTTCAATCCGATTTCTGAGCGCTCATGACCATACTTTAAATTTGCGATCGTTAAATCAGCACTGGCTTTGTCGAGAGCGATACCAGACGCACCAGCTTGCTTGTAAATCTCTGCAAGTCCTTTGTTATATTCCTCAGTGCCTTTGATGAACGCTGACAGGTTATCTGTGATGTAGGGCATGATGGTTAAGATCCGTTCGCCCTCGTTGCCCATTTCCCCTACTTTGGTCAACGCTGCATCGTCACCATTGATGCAACCCATGATTAAGTTGTCTGCAACGCCTAACTTTTCAGCCCTAGCTTTCAGCTTTTTACCATGCTTGCCGACCAAATTCTTGATATGCTTCACGTTTTTGACTCCTGTATGTGCAACATTCCGTCATAAACCATTGAGAGAGGGGAGCCGCGAGTGCAATTATTAACGGTATCCCCACAAGCCCAATCAACAAATGTTTGTAAGTGAGCTTGCCTCCAGGCTTAATCGATGATTCCGGCGAAAGATAACGCGAGGTCTGCAAACTGGCTTTTGTAGTCCAGGGCGGTGGCCTCCATCGCTTGCTTGATTTGGGTCAGTTCACTGCCAGCAACATCATCCATTTCTGCGAGTGTCTGCCTGATTTCGTCGGCTTTGCGTCGGATTTTTGATACTTCTTGATTCTTGAATTCCCTTGCAAAGTGGACGAGGGCGTTAAAAATCGCCTCGTTTAACTCTTTTCTGGATGCGAAGGTAGAAGCGATAGACACTGTAATCTGTTTCACATCCGCCGCTTTGAGTTCAATTCCCGCGCCCTGTGCAATGTCTGCAACGAGGGCTTGCTTTTCTTGCTCACTCAGCACAATCTGATTCTCTGATTCGGCAACTGTAAGCTGATTAGATTCAACTTCAGGCTGTGCATCTTCTGACCCTACTAGAAACGTTTCTTCAACGGGTTCATCAGTTACAGATAATTGGCTTGTCGATTTGACTTTGAGATAATCAACGGCTTGGCTCAATTGGTCTTTGGTGGGATTGTCAAGGTCATCACACTCGACAGCGATCGCTGCCAAAGTATAATCATCTTTAGTGAATCCTTGATAACCCTGTTTGTACAAACGAGCGCGGACATTGTTAGTAAACTTGTCAGACATGATGATTGCTCCTTAAAGGGCTAGTGTTAAAACTTCGATGGTTGCGGATTTCATCGTTTGCGAACGCTTGTTAATTGCCCATTTAGCAGCAATAAACGCAACAAGGGCTAAATCTTTGCTGTGGTAAATATTTTCAGCGCTGAAAGATAGTCCGGCTTTCTCAAACCAGTAGTAACGAGTGCTGCGCGGTACGTCGTCAAGGTTGATTTTTAAATAGTCTGCCAGCGCTACTAAAAAACTCTTGCCGTTGTAGCTAGCGTCTAATTCATAGAAGTGCTTGAAAACTTGCCAGCGCTCATTAAATCCTTTGCTAGCAGGGGTTAGCGCACCGTAGCGCCGCCGAATTCCTGCAAATGTCTCAACTATTTTTTGAGCCGAAGCTGATTCTACATCTAAGCTAAAACGCTGTTTGAGAAAAGCTACTACTCGATACCAAGTGATATCTGAAATTTCTTTACCCATCTCGCGCTGATAAATCTGTTTCAGGTGGCGATACTTAGCTGAATATACTTTTGTTGTCACACTACCTCCGTACTACTATTTAAGTTGGTCAAAAATTAACTGGACATCCGGTTATGCCAAGGTATTTGATATAGCCCTGAGTCTGATTCGAGGTATTTGATATAGTCCTGAGTCTGACGACTATCAATAACCTTGGAAAAAAGACTTTGGACGGGCTTTACTAGCCAAAATTTCTCGGCTATAACCACGTAATAACAAGGTTTGTCAGCTTTTAAGACATACTGACACTTTCTCGTTTACCCCCATGAATACGCCCCAGTCAGCCTAGTTAGAGGATTCATGTATGGGAAAAATTTCTCGCTCCGAGTTAGAACAAACTCAGCTGTATTGAGTTCCTAGTTATCTCTGCTGTGTGCTGTTTATATAAGCTCGGCACTTCGTAGCAGCGTCTTAGCACCTTGTCCCGATTGAGCTTTAAGTCAGCGCTCTTAGACTGACGCGGTAAAGGACGGAAATAATATTGTGTGTGTCGGATACTATCGCTACTGGTTAAATATCTGTACAGCGTTCCATTAATCCAGTAAGTTTTGCTCTGGCTCAACAGTGTGACGCATCCTACAAGCTCTTTATCAATCATCATTTTTATCTCCTGCGACACACGCGCCCGTTAAGCTTGCACCTAGAAAGACCGCGATAGATGCAATGGCGCTTCCTTCAAAAATTTTGGCGTTGTAGATCCATGTGGGTTGATATTCCTCGCCTCTACTTTCCTCAATCCGGTCAAACCCGTGACAAAAGATAGAACCAACTACCATAAAACTAGTAGTTACCAAGCTCACAATTGCTACTGATGACGCTCCATTAAGTATGAATGAGTTAATCTTTTCACGCCAAGTTTTCACACGGCGAATGTGCATTACTGGCTTTTGTTCTAGATATGAATGCCACTCTTCATTAGTAAAATTTGAGGGATTGTAATCACAGGGTTCATGTTCGTCAAGTAGTTCGGCCACTGCTTGTATTGCATCCCCTATCATCACATCTGGAGAGTATTCTAGTTGTCTGAATTCTTCCGAATCTCGAATTTCTCTGAGCCAGCGATCTATTGCTTCTAACCTTCGTAATTGGTTTTGGTGGAGCATAAATCCTTATCCTTCTTTTTGTTTATTTCTGTGGACTTTGAATTGCTTACAAGCCCACTCAAAGCTGTAGTTGAGAGTGTCTGCAACCGCTTCCCATTCCTCAAGATTCATTGCTTGCAGGATGCTTGCGTCTACAGTCTGTGTCCATCTTTTGAAAGCGACAGTTGCCCAAGTTCCATTGATTTCTGAGATTTGCCACCAAACTGAAAAAGGCAACTTTTTAATATCGATATCCATACTTGGTCTATGTAGTTTTCAAGGTTCAAACACGCACAATTCCCGCGACCGCAGATATAAAGCGATCGCTATGCAAATGTGCTGATAAATAGCGAAAATTAGTGGTCAAAGTCAGCGCTTGCAAGCCTTGCAACCCTCGAAAGGAAGTCGCCTTAGCGTTTTGCACTTGGGTCTTACTTGCGTCTGCCTTAAGTTATTGACGTATCGATAACCTTGACACTAATATATTAATAGATAAGTTCTGAACTTGTCAACTAAGTTCGGAACTGCTTAGAACCAGATGCTTTTTGACAAGTTTTGATGTTAACTGAAAATGTCGGAATATATCAGAACTTTTCTAATATAATGGCAACGTCAAAGGCAAAAGTAACTTTTACATGCAGTCCTGAGTTAAAAGAAAAACTACAAGAATGGGCGGACAGCGAAAGCCGAACGCTATCAAATTTAGTTGAACTGATCACCCAACAAGCAGTAACAAACCATGAAAACAAAGTGAGCAACAAGTAATATGATTAACGCTTACCAACCGGACATCACAGCACAACTAGACGATATAGACGAGCGCTTAGAACAATTGGGTGATGAATTAGACATTATCCCCACAATACAAAACGGTATGAGGCGGGAAGGCGCAAACAATCAACAGATTTAGCGTCTCTCATACACAAATCCCCACTAGTGGCAACTAGAGGGGATGCGTACCAGAGGAGACTGGATTTTCATTAATTTTTTTGTCATAACGCGGGTAACTCCGAACTGAAAATGTCCTGCAAGACTTTTCGGAACCGCGACCGCACTACTATAGTAATCAACTTTGCGGTCGCCGTGCAAGGAGTTATCCGAAATCAACACAAAATTTCGGAATGTTACAAAATGAAATCTCAAAGCGTAGACAGTGCGATCGCGAATCAGGCATTAGCAGCATATAGAGCAACCCACGGCTACGAACCTTCATTTACCAAGCTTTACTGGTGTGTGGCAAACGAAGTGGGTGTTTGCGAGGCTTTACTAATTCAAATTATTGAAAGCTGGTGTATTGCTAACGCGAAGAATAACAAGCGCGGATACTTACACAATGAGGAATGGTGGACTAGTGCTACTTACAGCGCATGGGCAGAAAGATATCCTTCACTGGGTACACAGAAAAGTATCCAAAAAAGGTTATTAGCTCTAGAAAAACTTGGTTATGTGATTGCCTGTCAGCCCAGGAAGAAAGAAGGCAGTAGCGCCAAATTCTATCGTGTGGATGCCGTCAAAGTAGGAGCATTGATTCTTCAGGGTCTATCCGTGGTCACTAATAGTGACGATGTAAATAATACGAGATTATCCGTGGTCACTAATAGTGATGGGGTAGTCACTAATAGTGATGGGGTAGTCACTATTAGTGATGTCCCACCCCCTTTAAAGTCAGTCGCAGAACAGCTTTCAGCGTCTTTATTAGATTACAGAAATAAATTACCTCAATCCATCACTGGAGAGACGGAGGAAAAAGAAAAAGAAGAAAGGAAAGAAACTGACCAAGAAAAAGCACTTCCAGATAATCACTACGCTGTTAATAAAAAGAAAGTCTCTGCAACTAACGAGAAATCCACTCATGAGGATCTAAATTCCGGCGCGGCGCGTGAGAATCATTCTCAAATTTTGGTTTTTAGTGATGACCCAGTTAAAGAAGTAGATTTCCTGCTTTACTATCAGACCTATCAGCGATCGCAGAACAAAGACATTAACAACGTTGCCCCATACGTAGCCGCAGTGCTTTCTAAGAAAGATGAAGGTAGTACAGAGATATTTTGCTTATTTGAGCAATGGAAAGCGGGTTGCAGGAAATTAGAGCGCAAAATTAACAACTTTGCTGATGACCCCGCAGAAGTAGAGAAACAGCGCAAGAAGTATGATTTTCCCAGATGGGAGGCGCGGATGCACGATCACTACTACAGTATGCTCCAGTCAGAGGGACTATCTAAGTTTTGCAAGCATAAAGTATCTGCCAAATGGTACGAATGGGCAAGCGCCAAGTTTCCTGAAAGATTTGTAGATATTCCTGATTGACCAAGCCCCTTCTCTTCAGGGTTTTGAGTATCTGACTGTAAAAATTTAGACCTAATTCAAATCAGAGATTAATATGTACGCCAATGACGACAACGTAATTCCTTTTGCTACGACAGCCAATAAGCTTCCACCACAGAGCATTGAATCTGAAGAGGCGATACTTGGGGGCATCTTGCTTGACCCAGTAGCCATAGAACGTGTCCGCGACATTTTGAAGCCGCACCACTTCTATATCAGCGCTCATGGTCGTATATACAATGCAGCGCAGAGACTGAATGCTCAAGAATTGCCCACAGACTTGTTGATGATCACGAATTATTTAGCTGATAATAGTTTGTTAGAAATTATCGGCGGTCGAAACAAGTTAGCATCGCTGGTTGACAGGACGGTATCAGCAGTTAACATTGATGCGCTGGCAGGTCTAGTTGTGGAAAAATGGAAGCGCCGAGAACTGGGTAGACTGGCAAGCCTTGCCAGTGAGTTGCAGCACAAGTCCAATGAAGAAACCCCCTTAGAGGAAGCTTTCTCACAATTACAGGACTTTATCTATGAATTGCAGCGTTCGTCTGACACTGCGGGGGCTAGCCACATTTCCGATGTGGTGATTAATCTGTTTCAGGATATTGAAGACCGCAGCCAAGGTAAGGTATTACCTGGGATTCCCACGGGCTTTTATGATCTTGATGCAATGACTTGCGGGTTTAACCGCAATGATTTAGTCATCGTTGCAGGTCGTCCGGCGATGGGGAAATCTGCCTTCGCCGCTCAGATAGCTTTTTATCTAGCCCAAGCTTATCAATTTCCGGTTGTCGTGTTCAGTCTGGAAATGTCAAAGCTACAGATTGCCATGCGTGCGCTTTCTGGTGAGGCTGGCATAGAAAGCGGCTACTTGAAAACTGGGCGCATCTCTAACAAACAATGGGAGCCACTATCACAGGGCATCGGTACACTATCAGAGCTACCTGTTTACCTCGATGACCGCCCAGACCCATCACTGAGCTATATAGAATCTGAGTGCCGTAAAATCATGGCACAAGAGCGCCGTGATTTGGGGTTAATCGTCGTCGATTATCTGCAACTGATGGATGGTAACGGCGGGGGCAACAGAAATAATGAGATAGAAAAGCTCACACGCGGACTGAAGCGTTTAGCGATGAAGTTACAAACACCTGTAATGTGTCTTTCGCAACTATCGAGAGCAGTAGAAAGCCGTAATAACAAACGCCCCATGCTCTCGGATTTACGTGACAGTGGCGGGATTGAGCAGGACGCGGATAAAGTAATCATGTTGTATCGTGATGAATATTACGACCTCAATACGCAAGATAAAGGAATTGCAGAGATTATCCTTGCTAAAAACCGCGACGGGGCCACAGGCACAATCCAACTACTGTTTGATGCACACTTAACAAAATTTAAGAACATGGTGCGATCGCAGTCAACACAAACTGGCTGGGATTAAAAAGCATAGTCAGAGAAACGTTGCTTAACCATGCTGGTTAAGCAACACTCATGTTGCCGTTTCTTACTTTGGATATGAAAGCCAGACAAAGAGAGACTTTTGAGAGCCATTGTTGAGCATCGCTGTTGCGAGGTATTGGCTCAATACCTCTTACATTTAGAGATAAGAAAGCAATTATTAGATAGTGACATCCTTTACAAAATTGCCCTTCAAGCACTTCATCTCAAGGACTTGTTTTTTTCTTTATTTTATACAAAAAAACAAGAAAACCAATCAGACATGGCAAGACTACTAGAGTAACTGTTACAACCAGGTTAATATCGATTTTAGATTTGCTTGAGCTAATAACTATGGTTGTATAAAGAGGAATACGATCTTTTATGTATTTAAAAAACTTGTCTGAATCATCATTTATAATATCAATCCCGGTCTGCTCCTTGAATATTAAGGCAAGTTCTTGCTGTGCTTGATCTGCTTCATCTTTATTCTGCGAGTTTAGTCTCTTATAATCAAATCCCGTTACATTTATATCCAACTGCTCAAGTATCTTTTTAGTTTCATCTCCACGGCTCATGAACTTTACCTCTTCAATATTAAAGGTGATAATTCCTGACTCCGTTTCTTTTCTGTTGAAGACTACATTAAATGATTGGTTTTTAGTAGTTGCACTAACTATTTTTCCAGGGAGTGTTATTCGTATTTCTTTGACAGGTTTGGTATTGCCTAACAAACCACCATATCCGAAAATGCTAGGATTTTGTACTCCTATTTGAAGTTCGTAGTTGGTTTGGAATAAGTTTTCAGTTTTTGTGGGATAGCTCAATTCAATCGCTGGTGTCTCCTTAGTGACATAGCTGAGACAGCTAAATGCTTGTTCAATATCTGTTCTTGAAGAAAAGCTTTGGCTACCACTGACCCCAGCAGCATCATATCTCAGATTTTTTTGGGCCTTGAATCCACAAGATTCAAACTCTTTTTTGATTTTTTGAAAGTATCTTTCTTTTATTTCTTCTGAATCTATACCAGGGCTGGGAGTAGGGCTGGGAGTAGGGCTGGGAGTAGGGCTGGGAGTAGGACTGGGACTGGGGCTGGGGTCTGAATTGAGAGGACTAACAACTATTTGGACGTTGGTTGACAAATCGTCTTTCACCGCAATATTAATCAGATCAACTTCGTCGCCGCATCCCGATAACAAAATTGCAGATACTGCTGTCAGAAAACATTTTTTGGTTCGCATTGATAGTTAAATAGTACATTCCCTAAATTGCTGCCATGTAAAGCTTGAAAGGCTTGCCATGAATGAGTTACACAAAAAATCGCTCTTTTCATCAAAAAACGGAAAAAAAGCTTGTTTTGACTGTACCAGTAAAAGTCTGCCAGATTATAATATACAAATTTTATAATCTACCATCCCGCTCTATTTGTCCGGTTTATTTGAGTTGGTTGTATTTTCCTAATTCCGTTTTAACTTCATTTGGGCAAAGTGGTCTTGCAGCAGTTTGTGGATAAAGCGGTAGCGACTACCAACTCGCTGGAGGAATAATCGCTCGGTGCAGTAGTCGAGGAAACGAGCGTAGTTCCAGGGGATGTTGCGGTTAAAGTAGAGAATGAGGCGTAGGGTGAAGTGTTTAATAACAGGTGTTCCACTTTTACGTATACCTACCAATAATCCCAAACATAATCCAGACACTAAGCTAGAAATTAAAGCTTCATTGAAGCTATTATTAGTTAATATAATTAGTTGAATCAAAAATATTAATATTGCGGAAGG
Source organism: Nostoc sp. CALU 1950 (assembly GCF_051172895.1). NCBI lineage: Bacteria > Bacillati > Cyanobacteriota > Cyanophyceae > Nostocales > Nostocaceae > Nostoc > Nostoc sp. CALU 1950. Next base: position 31,831 of record NZ_JBDNJQ010000093.1, read on the forward strand.
TAAAAAAAACAAGGCTGATAACTTGAATGTATTTTTAGCAGATTGCCAAATACCTTGGTTAGGAATAGTTTTATTTTCTATTTCTAGACCATGAAATCCAAAAATCAGTCCTCCAATTAGTCCTCCAATTAGTCCTCCAATCAGTCCTCCAATCAGCCCAAAAATTAGTCCTTCAATCAGCCCAAAAATTAGTCCTTCAATCAGCCCAAAAATTAGTCCTTCAATCAG
>NZ_JBDNJQ010000299.1:0-3940 GCF_051172895.1 Nostoc sp. CALU 1950
GTCGCCTTCAGCCCGGATGGCAAGACCATTGCAAGTGCAAGCTATGACAAAACAGCGAAACTGTGGCGGATGGATGGCAGTCTCATTACTACCCTCAAGGGGCATGAGGCTCAGGTTTTGCAAGTCGCCTTCAGCCCGGATGGCAAGACCATTGCAAGTGCTAGTGCTGACAAAACAGTGAAACTGTGGAACCTGAATTTAGATAATTTACTCGTGCAGAGTTGCAATTGGTTACATGACTACCTGAAGAATAGCCCTAACATTAGTGAAAACGACAAACACCTTTGTGATGATGTCGGTGGTAAGTTAAACTAACCAGTTTTGCTCAAATAGATAATGCAGACCCAGTTGTTTTAAATCGCCTTTGAAACAACAAACTTTTACCGCCGTCGTCTCTGATTTGGATCTGTCCCCAATTTTTTCTCAACCCGTTGCAGCTTGGCATTACTCCAATCAGTATTCTGCAAAATCTTCTGTAGAGACTCGGTAGTTTCAACAGGAGTAGGTATCGGAAAAATGTGTGAATAAAACCAAAACAGAATAAAAAATGTGACCGGAGAAAAAAGCCGGATAATAAAAGCTCTCGCCCAACTTTTAGCGTCTGATTCCACGCCTTTTTGGTTCATTAGAGAGATCATCTCCTTGACTTCTTTCAATTCCTCTCGCAACGGTTGGCTCAATGTCTCTGGTTGTCTTGGGGAGATATTGCTCAAATTCTCGGAGAGTTTGGTTAAGCTCGTCAATTGCTTGAGTTGTTGCTGAGATGTTAGATTTAATGCGCTCAACGCTGTCCCTAGCTGATTGCAGCTGGTCGCCAGATTTTTTATATTCTCCGTGTGGTCGGCTTGAATCTTCAATTGCTCCGCCGTCAGTTGACTCCATTCGTTTAGCTCTACTTGTAAATTTTCAAATAATAATTTCCAATCATTTGGTGCGGTTTCTGTCAGTTGCGCCAAATACCCAATGTACTGTACTAACCTAAAAGCTGGGTCATCTTGTTTCATCCCAGAATCTAGCGCAAACCGTAAGACTTTCGCTTGAAACTCAGGTGGTTTTTCTGATAGCAACCTATCTAAATGTGATACTGCACCATTGCTATTACCATTACTTACAGCCATTACTCTAACCCCAACTGTACAGCCGCCTTAGAAAACTCAGTTTCAACCGCATCAATCCAGCCAAAAACTCTCGATTGATTACTCAAACTAAAATCCTCATGCTCTAACGCCTCCCGGAAGGTAAGATCCTTGGAGTCAACGAGGTCAAAAATATCGTCATATAACTCAGGCAATAAAAGTTCAACTGCCCCCAATGCTTCTACAGCCTGCTTCATCTTAGAATTGTTGTAGCGAGTAAACTTATGCTCATCACCCCAGTAAAGATTTTTCACAACCACATAATCAACCTTGTCGCCGCAGAAATCCACCAGACGTTTTAACTGCAACAGACTATCTTTAACCCGACCCAGCACCGATACCATAGTGATGCGATAACCCAAACGTTGGGCATTTTGAAATAAAAAAATATCCTTAGCGACTGACTCAAAATACTCAGCAGCCCCAGCAGGTAGATCCACTAAAGAAACTTGAGGAGATAAACGTTTCAAATCATCCTGCAAAGCATCAGCACCACCGCGCTGATTTAGTTTGAGCGTTTGCACCCCAGGAGCGACTTTGTTGTAGTGGCGATAAAGCTGAGGATTAGACTGGTCACATTCATAAGCGATGCAGTTAATATTTCTGTGGCGGTAAATGTCGAGTAGGATTCTAGCCACCACACTTTTACCAGTACCGCCCTTATCCCCAGTCACCAACACTAAGCGCCCAAGAGTTTTTGGCTGTAAAGAAGGCAAGTCTTTCTGAACTTGGTCAGCCGATTGTTTAGGTTTTACTACCATCTACAAATCCTCATCAGAGATTATTTGAGGCACAAAAGCAAGACCAGAGGGATTTTGATTCTCTGGAGCTTTAACATCAGAGGTCTTTTTAGCCGTTTTAGGAGTTTTAGTAGTTGTTGATTTTGATGAAGCGGGTTTTGATTCTGGTTTTGATTGAGACTGAAGTTTGTTGGCAGATTGAGTATTGCTTTCTGTAATCTCAGGATTCTCGTGAACTACTGGCTCATCAATAACTTGTGTAGTGGTATTCTCTTCACTAGGAGTAGTAACTGACTTTTTGCGTGTAGACCTACGAATATCGTTAAGTAAATAACGGATACGTTCAGGACTGATGTTGATATCCAAAGGGGCTAAAGTTTTAGACACTTCCTCATAGGTATAGCCGAGACGAAGTACCCGTTCAATTTGACGGCGCATTTTTTTAATAGCTGCTCGTGCTGGGATATCATCTAATTCCTTAGCACCCAAAGCGCGAAGAGCATCAAGAGCGTCTGGAATCTTAGACTTAGGAATATTGTCTTTAGCCACAAGATTAAAAATCAAACTAATGTTTATGTTTAAAACTTTACTTTAACAGAGAGCATCTATCTAAAGACAGGTAATTATCAATGCAACAAATAGTTAAGAGACAGCAACAGATATTAACGTAACTGATTGAACAGTGATTACTCAAAGCGTGTAAGATAACTCACTAACAGTTAATCAAAAATAAATCACACATTACTCAGTAAAAATTATCCATACTGTAATTTACATCAACTCGTTAGTAATATCATCGTGGTGGTAGCCGCAGATTACGCATTTTGCCCCCTAGTGGGTTGTTCCCCTAGTCCTTCTGCCTCCCCCAAAGACTGGTTAGGAGCAAGCCATGCCTAGCACTGCGTGCTGTCCTCGCTGCGCTCGACTCGGCAGGCTTGCCAAAGGGGGAAGTATCCCCACTTTGGAAACCCCCTCAAAAACTGCATCAACTCAAGTTTTACTTATGCCCAAAGCTTCTTCTCAATCACTTGTCCGTACCAAAATGTTGCAAGCGCGATTCAGCCCAATTGAATATGAGATGATTCGCTCTAAAGCAGAAGATACGGGCTTGAGCTTGGGAGAATTGACAAGACGCTGTATGTTGCTGCGACCAATTCCACCACCACCGCCGCGACTGGGCAGAGTTACAGTGGATACATACCTGGAACTGTCGCGCATCGGCAACAACATCAACCAACTGGCCAAAGCCACCAACACCGCCATTAAAATGCAGTTGCCACCGCCAGCATCACCAGAAATTCTACAAGAACTCTTAGAACTGCTACGACACTGCCAACAGGAAATAGCCAATACCTTCATCGAAGAATCGGACGAGGAAACAGATGATTGGCAACCAGACTAAAGGGCGAGGATTCCGAGGACTGCTGAATTATTTGGAGTCTCAGAAAGATGCCAAACTCATTGGTGGCAACATGGGCGGCAATAACGCCCGTGCCCTGGCCAGAGAATTCAAAATTTCCCGACAACTAAACCCAGAAGCTGACCGAGTAGTGTACCACGCATCATTATCACTACCAGACAACGAGCGACTAGACGAACCAACCTGGAACGAACTTGCTAACCGCTATCTCGAAGATATGGGATTTGACAGTAACCAGTACGTAGTCTACAGACACAGCAACACGGAACACGACCACATACATATCTGCGCTAGCCGCATTCGGTTAGATAACGGGAAGATTGTACATGATAGCTGGGATTACAAGCGCAGCGAAACCATTATTCGGCAGCTAGAACGAGATTACGGCTTACAACAAACCCAGAGTAGCCATGAAAAATTATCGCGTAATCCTAGTATTGGACAACAAAAACGCCTAGAAAGAGAACACGAAGAATATATCAATGGTGAGCGCCTTACACCACAAGAACGCCCCATTAAACAACAACTCCAGGAACTAATCGACCGCGCCACCCAAGATAAACTAACTATGCCCCAACTGGTTGAGCGATTGCAATTACAAGGTGTAGAAGTTCGCCACGGCTTAACACGTAACGGCAAAAGTA
>NZ_JBDNJQ010000202.1:0-13622 GCF_051172895.1 Nostoc sp. CALU 1950
GGGCTGCCGACGGCAGCCCCTTCATTCCCCTTTAAAATGATTATCATTATTGTTAGCGGAATAGTTTATTTTCTGGAAGTCCCATTAGCAGAGCTTCCTAATAAAAAGACTGTAGAAGATTTAGGACAAATGTGGAAACCCTACCGTTCTATTGCCTGTTGGTATCTGTGGGCATTGATGAGTACAAACTTAATGGAGTAAATCCTAAATCAGATGAATATACCCAAATGAAATCAACACAAATGAATTTATGTCATTAGGCATAAACTATTCTCAACCTATTGGATAGATGAAGCTTTCCATTAATTTATTTAAGCTTAGTTGTATTACAGATTAATACTTTTTACGTTATTTAAGTAGAAGGAGGTGAAAAAACCAAACTGTGTAAAGATAAGTAAATACGTATAATGTGTCTACGAAGGTAACAGAGATATGGGCAGCCGTTTAAGGGGTACAACAATTATGGTCAAAGTGGGAAGACATGGGGAAAGTACATCTTTTTTCTACCTAAATATTGCTCGGAGATGAATCCAATTGAACTTGAGTGGCAACACCTGAAAAAACATGAACTTGCCTCGAAAAGTTTTGAGGATGAGTTAGACCTTGCTTATGCTGTGATTGATGGAGTTCAAAGAAGAGGAGAAAAGGGGAACTATAGTACACAACGTGTAAAATTTTACTCTAATTCTTCTGCTTAATTCTTTGTTACATACTTATAAATTTTCTCCCCGACTTACTTAAGATTAACTTCTATAGTTTGGTTGAAATTTTTATATTTAAAGAGAACAGAAAAATTCGTTGCATTAGCCTGGAATGCTATTTATAAATAAAAGATGAATTAGAGTATATTACATCACAATACACTTCAGAGATAGGGCAAGTAAATAAACTTGCTTCGGGTTGCCTTTGAAATACTTGGCTCAATTGCCTGAAAAATAGGTTTTATGAAACTGCTTATCGTTGAGGATGATCAAGATACGGCGGCTGCTCTCACCACTTCTCTGGTAGCACAGCAGTTTACAGTTGATACCGCTAGTGATAGTCGATCGGCACTAGAGTTAGCTGAGGCAACAGAGTATGACCTGATCGTGCTAGATGTCATGCTACCCGACGAGAATGGAATTCGGCTGTGTCGCCAACTAAGGACGCAGAATCAGCAAGAGCCTATTTTGCTGCTCACAGGGAAGGTTGATCCGGCAGATAGAATAGCAGGCTTTGAGGCAGGAGCAGATGACTATATTACCAAACCCTACGAGCTATCAGAACTGCTAGCTCGGATTCGGGCATTACTGCGCCGAGGCAGCACAGTATTAACCAAAGTACTCTGCTGGGGTCAGTTGCAGCTTGATCCAAATAATTGCGAGGTCATGTGTCAAGGCAAAGGCTTACATCTCACGCCTAAAGAATACAAACTGTTGGAGCTATTTTTGCGACATCCGCGGCGGATTTTTGACCGAAGGACTCTGCTCGATCGCATCTGTTCGATTGATGAATGTCCTGGTGAAGAAGCTGTAACAACTCAAATTCGGGGGTTGCGGCGCAAACTCCAGATGGCTGGGCTAGATTCCGATCCGATTGAAACATTGTATGGGCTGGGGTATCGGCTGAAATCTGTGCCAGAAAAGCCGGAGCAGGGTCCGGAGAACGCAAAGACGCAAAGACGCAAGGACACAGAGGTGCGGGGACGCGAGGAAACAGGGAATACATTTGATAGGGTCTCCGCGTTACCCTTCGCCAGTCGCCACAAGTCTTTGCCCTCCGGGTTTGGAAGTGACGCTCCTAAAGTCGCTAACGCTGCGCTAACGGACTCGACGGGAACCGGAGCTACTCCGGTCTTCTCCCTTCGCGTAGCGTCTCGTAGAGAAGGGGAGAAGCCAAGGGCGATGGGGTCTTTGCAAGTCGAGAATGTGGCATCCAAGACTCCGACTTCCTCATCGCAAAGCGGCTCAGTCCAAGGTGCTGGTTCACCATGTCTCTCCATCTCCGCATCTTCCTCATCCTACTCACTGAATGAAAATCGATATGATGCAGAGGTGGAGGCAGTGGCGGCAATTCGGCAGATGTGGCAGGATTCTCAGGAGCGATTGCAGGGCCAACTAGCAAAGTTGGAGGAAGCGATCGCCCACCTCTTTACTAATACTCTCACCCCTGACGGACGGCAGTTCACCCAGACCATCGCCCATCGGCTGATTGGCTCTTTGGGGGCATTTGGTATGCCGCAAGCAGCAGAACTTGCCCGCCAGATCGAACGCACCTTGAAAACACCAACGGCTGCTGTCCAATCAGAGGAAGTGGTTCAACTAAAATCGCTGCTTGGGCAACTGAGGCAAGTTATCCAGCAGTTACCTACTTTTGCTACAACAGCGCCCACTCCAGTACTGAAGTCTAGCGATCGCGTGGTTTTGTTGATTGATGATGATACTGACTTGATTGAGCGAATGCAGGCAAATGCCTCAAACTGGAGCATTCACCTGGAAACCGTCACTGACCTTACCCTCGCCCGCCAACGCCTTCAGTACCTCACGCCCGATGCCATCATATTGGATCTTACCTTTCCCAATACCACCGAAAGCGGCTTGACCCTACTGGCACAGTTGAAGCACCAATTTCCCACTATTCCTGTGCTGGTGCTGACAGGACTTGGCGATTTAACCAAGCGCGTGGAAGTCACCCGTTTAGGAGCCAACACCTTTTTGCAAAAGCCTGCCACGCCTACCGAAGTGTTTCAAGCCGTCAGCCAACTCCTCCACCGGATTGACACTATCAATGCCAGACTGCTGATTGTGGATGACGATCCGGCATTGTTGTCCATGTTAGAAGCCCAACTGCAACCGTGGGGCTTTCAGGTCACAACCTTGGCAGATTCAAGCCAGTTTTGGCAATACTTGGAAGCCACCACTCCCAATCTGCTATTGCTGGATGTCGCTATGCCGGGGTTTAGCGGCATTGAACTATGCCAGGTAGTCAAGAGCGATCCGCGTTGGAGTCGGCTACCTGTGTTGTTGTTATCGGCTCATGCCGATGCTGATACCCTGTACCGGGCCCTAGCAGCGAGGGCAGATGACTATATCTTAAAACCAATCGTAGAAGCCGATTTGATTCAGCGAATTTTAAATTTCAATTCCTGGTAGGGATTTAAAATAAGGGACTTCCAAATAAAAAAATAACCAATCACTGTGTTAGCAGGGGAGCAGGGGGAGTAAGAAAAATAGAATTATGAATAAATTGGATAATTTATTTCTTGGAAATTCCTAATTAGTAATTGATACTTCATCCCTTAGAGCTGATTCGTAAAGAAAATCTTAAGGGTACTTAACTCATTACTAGGTCTGAGTTTCAGCGAATAAGCGCTTTATTAACTTAAATGCCTAAAACCCTTACTAGACAAGTAGTTTACTTTAGTTTACAAATTAGCTCTCAAGGGATTGATTCAAATAATGATGCTAGCGGCAATGCTACGCGAACGTACTTTGTTATTTTCCATCAATCAATTTAGAGAGAAGTTGGATTGCATGAAACCAGATTAAATCTGACGCCCCTTCATTACGAATAACGAATTGGTATTATGTCCTCTTATACAAATCGATGCATCCTGGTGATTGACGACGAACCTGACTTGTGCAGCATTGTCAAGTTCACGCTAGAACGCCTCAAAAGCTGGAAAATCCTCACAGCTGAGTCTGCACAGGCAGGACTGATGCAGGCAGAAACGCAGCAACCAGACGTGATTTTGCTCGATCTGAGCCTGTATGGTGAAGATAGACTGACTATGCTGCAATCTTTGAAAACTAATCCGACTACGCAGTCGATTCCGGTTATATTGTTTACTGCCACAGACCCGTCAGACGATTCGCTGGGATTTGACCCCTCTGAATTTGCTGGAGTGATCCTGAAGCCGTTCAATGTCTTGCAGCTTGGCGAGCAGATTATTGAGCAATTGGGGTGGTAAGGTTAGAGTGCAATGCCTTTTTTATGGAAGAGACGCAAAGCAAAGAAAGGGGATGCGGAGATATTTCATATCAAATCCAGTTAATCACTTAACGCTCTTTTAGGACTGGGAAGAAGGAATAAAGGTGTACTGAGTTTTGTTCAAAAATCAAATATGGTTACTAAACTCTGCTGGTTCTCTTGAGATTTGCGGTGATATTGCTTCATTTTTGCTTTCGCTTTCTGATTTATTTCTAGCTTGAGCCTGTAAACTGACTAAAAAATAGGCACTCATAACTAGTTCCCACCATTTTTCTATTTGCTGATAATTCGTAAGTCTAAAATCAGCCCATCCCAACTCATTCTTCCCTTGTTTAAACGCATATTCCACCCAATTACGAAATCCATAAAGATTTCCTAATTAGGCAAATGCGGTGGATAAGCTCTGGATTCAGCAAGGATGATTTTCAGAAGATTGGCCCCAAGATTATTTTAATTTTAGATAATGCTAGTTTCCATAAACAATTTGGACAACTGCTGGACGATATTTTGATCCTGGTATGGAATATTATGAGCAAAAATACCAGGATCTGATCCTCAAAAATCTTCAGAAGAAAGCGCAAGCTTTTGGTTTTCAACTTGTCCCCAAATCCCAAGATAAGGAGGAAGCTTCATTTTATCAAACCCTTTCTACATAAGCTTTACGTCAAGTGTTTCTTGAAAGAGCGTTAACTGTCCGCTTGGCGTAGATGTATGCCTGGACAACTACCCACTTTTGACTACACCCCTTACAGTCATATGAGCATTCATGCTAGTCTATTGCGTACTTTTGCTTATTGACTAATAGCCCTAAAGCCTAACTTGTTAACGATGATGTTTGTGAAGTTGTTCATAATCCTCAAGAGTATCTACATCAATAAGTCCCTCAGCAAAATAAATGCTTGAACAGTTTGAATAATGCTGACGAATGATTTTTCTAGCACCGATATCATCCTGAAGAAGAGCTAGTTCTGAAAATAACGTTTTGTGAAATATAGTAGGAACACCAAGGATACCCGCGTATTCCGAAGCAACTATCATCGAATTTGTAGCTTGATATCTTGTAACAAGTTGATTAATCAGGTCGGAGGAAACAAACGGTTGATCGCATAACATCAGTACGATCGCTTCAATCTCAGATGCGATCGCCCCAATAGCATTTAGTCCACATTGAATGGAACTGGCCATACCAGTTGACCATTTTTGATTATAAACAATGTGGATATCTAAATTTCTCAGATGCGGCTCAATAGTTTCGACGTAAGCACCCAACACAACAACAACTGGCCGACACTGAGAATTAATCGCCGCCTCTGTGATATGTCGAATTAGTGATTTACCTTGGTAAGCTAGGATCTGTTTAGGCTGACCAAGCCTTGTGGAAGCGCCTGCTGCCAAAATTATAATGCCAATGTTAGACATGGTTGCTCTAAGAGAGAATGGAGCGAGCCTGGGCGATCGCGCAAGAAACTACCCCTACGTCCGCCAATTACAGCTTGAATTTCTGCCACGATGGACAGGGCGATTTCTTGGGGTGTTTCCGCAGCAATGTCTAGTCCTACAGGGTTATAAATTCGTTGTTCTTGTGCAGATGTGGTAATGATATTTTCTTCAGACAGATCATCCCACAATTTTTGCATCCGGCGTTTTGGGCCTAACACTCCCAGGTAACGCACCTGGGACGGAATCAGAGTCTTGAGAAATGCTAGGTCGCTTAGATAGCGGTGTGTCATGACAACTGCTACAGTTTGCGGTGTCAGCAAATGTTTGTATGAGTGGGAATCATTGAGTTCGCACCAGAGAATTTGGTCAACTTGAGGAAAGCGATCGCCCCTCAAATACCCTGGTCGATCATCAATTACGGTAACGTGCCAACCCAGATGTTTCGCCAAATGCACCACGGGAATCGTATCATATCCAGAACCAAATACGAACAGTGGTACTAATGGATGAATTACTTCAATCAACACATCAACGCGTCCTTGAGGTAAAGTATATGATTGTACGCAAGTTTGTTTTTTTCTTAGTGCTTGGTGAGTGTCTATTTCTATCTTTTGAGCAATGAAAATATTAGCAACGTGATTGATGACAGTGCCATCTGATTTCAGCATCATTCGAGAACCAACTGTAATATCTGACGCTCCCTCTATTTTAAAGACAGTAGCGATCGCTCCCACTTGCCCAGACTGCAAACAATCTTGAATGAAAGACATTTGGCTGGCAGCAGTTTCATCACCTAAAGATTCAATCAAAACATCGACAACGCCATTACACCCCAACCCAAAGCCAAATACAATGTCTTCATCCGATGTAGTGTCATATCTTACTACCATCGGTTCACCACCGCCAAACATCAGCGATTGCGCCCGTTCAAAAACATCACCTTCCAAACAGCCACCGCTAATCGCACTAATCATTTGTCCATCTTCAACCAGTAACATCCTCGCCCCTGGTCGGCGATAAACCGAGCCACTTGTTTGTACTACCGTTGCTAAAGCACTACGCTGTGCTGACTTTTGGCTATGTACAAATGCTTGCAGGATATGCTGTAACTCGTTCATATAGTTATTGCTCACTTACAGAACTATGTAATAGCGCTAAATTTGCGGCAGCAAATTCTACAAGAGTTTGTCAGGCGTGATGGGCAAATCTCTGATTCGCTTGCCGGTCGCGTGAAAAACCGCATTGGCGATCGCCGCCGGAATTCCGACCATACCGAGTTCGCCCATGCCTTTAACACCGAGCGGATTGACGATTTTATCGTCCTCCTCAACAAAGCTCGTTTCGATCTCCAGAATATCGGCATTAACCGGCACATGGTAGTGCTGCAAATTCGGGTTCATGATCCGCCCGTAACGATGGTCGATTTCAGTCGCCTCTTGCAGTGCCATGCCGATGCCCCAGACAACGCCGCCAATTTCTTGGCTGTGCGAGGCCTTCGGATTCATGATCTTGCCGCTGGCAGTCACTTCAATGGCCCGCGTAACGTGGACAGTCCCCACATCCGGATCGACCTTCACTTCAATGAACTGCGCGCCGTGCGCCAACGTCGCATACTTCTCGCGCTCCTCTGAGGGACGCGACTCGAATGTTTCCGTGATTGCGGTGAGACCATTACGCTTCATCACTCCGGAGATGTTGACGAAACGCGACGGGTCGCTTTTTAGTCGCAGTCTCCCGTCGAGCATCTCGACATCGGCGGCGGTTGCCCCCTTGAGCGGAGAATTCGGTTCCTGGTTCGCGAGTGCGAGCAACTTCGTGCCGATGGCCAGAGCCGCGCCGCGCACAGCCGAGCCGACGCTCGCCGTCGTCCAAGATCCCCCCTGCGTCGGTGCCAGAGGGAACTTCGTGTCGCCGAGTTCAAATTTCACTTGCTCCAACTTCAGCCCCAGATACTCGGCAGCGATCATGGTCATCACGGTGTAGGTGCCGGGGCCGATGTCACTGGTCGCACTAGCAACTTGCGCCGTGCCATCCACTCGCAGCGTGATGAGGGCGGCAGCAGGCATCTGGAAAGCGCCCCAGACGCCGGTTGCCATACCCCAACCGAGGAGTAGGCGTCCGTCGCGCATTGAGCGCGGCTCAAACTGGCGCTTCTTCCAACCGAATTTTTCCGCGCCGAGCCGATAGCACTCCCGCAACGCCTTACTCGAAAATGGCTTGCCGCTCTCGGGGTCTACTTCGGCGTAGTTGATCAGCCGTAGTTCGAGCGGGTCGATCTTGAGCGCGTAGGCCAGCTCGTCCATCGCGCATTCGAGCGCGAACATACCGCTAACGGCCCCCGGTGCACGCATCCAGGTCGGGGTGGGGAGGTCAGTGTTGGTAATCTTCAGCGGCGCGTAGAGGTTCGGGCAGGCGTAGACCTGGCGCGTGAAAAGCGTGGTTTCGTCTGAGAACTCCTCGATGTTGGAGGTGTTGTGTACGACTTCATGAATCATCGTGGAGAGCTTTCCCGATCGCTCTGCGCCGAGCGCGACCTTCTGAATCGTGTACGGACGATAGCCGTGGCCAGTGAACATTTGTGTGCGCGTATAGACGACCTTGACTGGGCGTTTGAGTTCCCGGGCAGCCATCGCTGTCAGCGCCGGATAATAGTTCGGGCGCAGCGACGATCCGAAAGCCCCGCCGACGAAGGGTGAAAGCACGCTCACGTTTTCCTCGGGCACGCCGAAGCTCGAAGCCAAATGTGCGCGCACGCCATAGACCCCCTGCGTCTTGTCGAAGATCGTGAGCTTGTCGCCTTGCCAGACCGCGATGGCCGCGTGCGGCTCTATGGGGTTGTGGTGCTCGATAGGAATGCGGTACTCGGCCTCTACCTTCACAGCCGCTGTACGCATCGTCTCTTCCGGATTACCGCGCGTTAAAGTATGTTCAACAACTAACGGCTGAGTCTCAATCGCCGCTGTACGCATCGTCTCTTCCGGATTACCGCGCGGCTTTAGAGGCGGCGCTTGGGTGGGGACGCGCGCGATCGCTCGCACCGCCTCGGTGTCGGTCGTGTGCGGCTCTGTGTTGTAGGAGACTTTGACCAGACGTGCCGCATAACGCGCTTGCTCGTATGTCTCGGCGACGACAAGTGCCACAGGCTGCATATTGAAGAAGATTTTGTCGGACTGGAGCGCCTGAAACGACTTGTCTTGCTCATCGGTAGCGCGCGACGGAGCCTGCACCATAGAAAACTTCGGATCGAGCTTTGGTGTGTTCAGGTGCGTGAAGACACGAATTACGCCCGCAGCGCGTTCAGCCTCACGCGTGTCGATTGATTTAATCGTGCCCTTTGCTACGGTTCCCAGCACGATAAAACCGTAAGCGAGATTGGAAACCTGAAATTCTGCGGCGTATTTTGCCTTGCCCGTCACTTTTGCGATGCCGTCTACGCGGCTCATTTCTTTTCCGATGTATCTTGCCATTTCTTTTATATTCTCCCTACTTACGCAACACCGCCCGACATCGCTCGCTGCAAAGCGAGAACAATGGCGCGTTTTCCGAGTTCGACTTTATAACCGTTATGTTCAAGCGGTTTCGCATCTTTGAAAGCCACTTCGGCAGCAGCCCGAAAAGTTTCTTCCGTCGCTGGTTTTCCGATCAAAACTCTTTCCGCTTCGCCTGAACGCCAAGGTTTATGCGCGACGCTTCCCAAAACAACGCGTGCCTGTTTGATGTTGTTGCCTCTTGTTTCTAAAGCAGCAGCCACGGCAAGCAGTGCGAAAGCATATGAAGTGCGATCGCGAACTTTTAGGTAATAAGACTTGTCGGCGAAGTTATTCCTCGGCATTTCGATGGCAACGATCAATTCGCCATGCTGAAGATTGTTATCTTTTTCCGGCGTGTCGCCCGGCAAGCGATGAAAATCCTGGATCGGGATTGTGCGTTCTTGCCCGTTCGTGCCGCGAATCCTCACTACTGCGTCAAGCGCATAAAGCGCATTCGCCATATCGCCCGGGTAAGTCGCCACGCATTTATCGCTGTAGCCAAAAATGGCATGAATGCGATTAAGCCCCTGAAGCGCTCCACATCCGCTGCCAGGCTCGCGTTTGTTACACGGCATAGCGATGTCGTAAAAATACTGGCAACGGGTGCGCTGCATTAAATTTCCCCCGTTGGTCGCCATATTGCGAAGCTGTACGGTGGCACCAGCTAAAATCGCCATTGACAGAAGCGGGTAATTTTGCCGGACGAGCGCATGGTTAGCCGTATCAGTATTTTTGGCTAACGCGCCGATAGAAATTCCGTTCGAGGTCGATCGAATTTCCGCCAGATTCAAACCTAAGATGTCAACAAGTTCACTGGGGCGCTCGACATATTCTTTCATCAAATCAATCAAATTTGTCCCGCCTGCGAGAAACTGTGCCGTTTGATTAGCGGAAACGGTGCCAACGGCGCTTGCTGCGTCGGTTGCGCTAGAATATTTAAACGATTTCATCGGCTTTGCCCTCATTGAATGCAATGGCAATTTCTTCATCGCTTGCAAAATGCCTGGTCTGGGCTGTTTCGCGCCCGGAATGAACTTCTCTGATTGCCGCAACGATTCCCGGATAAGCGCCGCAACGGCAAATGTTGCCGCTCATGCGTTCTCTGATTTCTTGATCAGAGAGTTCTAAATTCTGGGGACTCGTCCGCAAATTGTTAGTGACGTGACTCACGTCGCCGTTTTTGGCTTCCTGCAAAAGCGCCACTGCCGAACATATCTGCCCCGGCGTGCAGTAGCCGCACTGGAAGCCGTCGTGTTTGATGAACGCCGCCTGCATCGGATGAAGATTGTCGGCGTCAGCCAGCCCTTCGATGGTCGTCACCTCTTTTCCATCGCAGCTCGCGGCAAGTGTCAGACACGAAAGCACGCGGTGTCCGTCAACGATCACTGTACAAGCACCGCACTGTCCTTGATCGCACCCTTTTTTGGTGCCGGTCAATCCAAGTCTTTCGCGTAGAGCATCGAGCAGCACCGTGCGCGAATCCACTTCCAGGCGTTGAGTAGAGCCGTTGATTTTCAACAGTACCTTAACGGCGTTTTCCACCCCAGCGGTCGAAGCGAACACTGCGTCGGGCGAAGCGGCGAGCGTGGCAAAGACCTCCTCTTTAGCCAGCAGGTGGAAGGCGAAGGTGCCGAGTGCCGCAGCCATGTTTTGCCCCAAGAATTTTCGGCGAGCAGCACCAACAATACCGAGTTCGTCGAGTAGTGTTTTTTCGTCCGCGCTGAGTTGCTCATCGCTTTCGGTTAGATCGAAGTCTTGTCGTTCTTGATTGTCGTCCATGATTCTCCTTGCAAGATTCTCGAACAAGCCCTGGACAAGTGTTTGTTTTTCGCGCCGACTCTTCTCACGGTCTGCACCCACCAAAGGCGCAGAAGCACCTTCGCTCAGGCGTCATTTCTTCTCGAAGACTTCCTTGGCCACGGAAATCGCGGTAACGGCGTTGACGCGGATGTTCTGCGCGGCGTAGTCGAGGGCCGCCATCGCGTGAGACCAATCACGCCGTGCTTCGCAGCGGTGTATGCGGAGCTGCCCTTGATGCCGATGACTCCCGCGCCTGAGGACGTGTTGACGATCACACCGCCTCCCTGTTTAAGGATCAGTGGGATCTCGTGCCAATGCTTCTCATCCGGTGAGAACCAAATCACGTCCCCCGGTCGTATTTCCTCCCTTGGAGCACCCCATCGCTGCACCCAGCCGCAACCTGCCGTAAAGATCAAGGTTTGTCCTAACAGGTGGGTGTGCCATGCTGTCCGACCACCAGGCTCGAACGTGACACTGGCATGACTAAATATCCAGACATTACTTCAAGAGAAGTTGGGAATTTTTATGGTTTAAGAACCTGGGTCGAATATGGTTTAAAGCAAAGTAAGAATGAATTAAGTTGGGCTGACTATCGTTTTACTCGCTATGAAGATATTGAACGTTGGTCGGAGATTATTTGTAGTGCCTACTTAATGGTTAGTCTTCACTCTGAACAAATGCACCCCTCTCCACCAAAATCTCCATCAAAATTAACTGCCCATCCCTGGTGGGATGATGGCAAGGGCTGGAAGAATCTTCTAAATAATCTCCGTTTAATTATCCAACCTTTTATCCTGTTTAACTTAATCCAGCCTTGGCTGACAGTTTTTCCTATCCCTCAACTTTCATTGGGATTTGCTAAACTTCAATCTATTATTTATAGGCTCACTTCCCCAACTTTTATATTCCTGACTCACTCTGATTTTGAATTTTCCTCTGCTTAGAGTGACAAAAAAGGGTTAATAACAGCATCACGCGGATTAATGATTTTTGGATCGGGTACTGTTTCTACCCGTACATCGTTGGCACCGTTCCAGCAAACTGCTTTCATGGCATTAGTCCTTTGTCGATAGTTAGTTGTCAGTGGTTATTTTCCTTGTCTCCTCTGCTCCCCTGCTCTTATGAGTCCCCAACTCAAGGCTGTAACCTAACTTTTATGCAGTGGTCTTTTCTTTGGTTGAACAGCTCGAAGCCATGCTTGGCTTCTGTTAGGGGTAAGTGATGCGTGAACACAGCAGATGGATCGACTTCGCCCTTCAATACGCGATCCAGCAAGATAGGCATATACTTCTGACCGAACATCTGTCCCATTCTGAAGGTCATGGCTTTGTTCATAGCAGCACCCATAGGTATCTTGTCCACAAAGCCAGCATAAACACCCATGATTGATAGAGTGCCACCTTTGCGACCAGCGAGCATCATTTGTCGCAGCACATGGGGGCGATCGGTTTCAAGGCGTACCGCCTGCTTGGCTTGGTCGTATACTCCTTCTAGACCTGTGCCGTGTGCTTCCAACCCCACAGCATCAATGCAAGCATCTGGGCCGCGTCCACCTGTCATTTCTTTGAGGGCTTCAGTTAAATCAACTTTTTCGTAGTTAATAATCTCCGCTTTAGCAAAGTCTCTAGCCAGTTGCAACCGTTCGGGAATTCGGTCGATGCCAATGACACGTTCTGCACCTAACAAATAGGCGCTACGCATGGCGAATTGTCCTACTGGGCCACAACCCCAAACTGCAACGATATCTCCGGGGTGAATATTACATAGGTCTGCCCCCATGTAGCCGGTAGGAAAGGCATCAGAAATCGGTAGCAGTTTTTCGTCAGGAATATCTTTGGGAACTTTGATTGCCCCATAATCAGCAAAGGGTAGGCGCACATAGTCAGCAAAAGCACCTGAATAGCCCCCAAAAGCATGGGAGTAGCCATAGATACCTGACGTGTTATAACCGTATACTTTCTCCTGTATCGAAGCTTTGGGATTGGAGTTATCGCACAACGACCACATCTGCTGTTGGCAATACCAGCATTGACCGCAACCGATCATCGAAGAAACAACGACGCGATCGCCTTTTTTCAATTTCTTGACTTGATTGCCAATATCAACGATTTCTCCCATAAACTCGTGACCAATAATGTCACCCGGTTCCATCGTCGGGATGTAGCCATTGTAGATATGCAAGTCAGAACCGCAGATGGTTGCTGATGTAACTTTGAGGATGGCATCGCGGGGGTTAATTATTTTTGGGTCTGGCACTGTTTCCACCCGCACATCGTTAGTGCCGTACCAACAAACAGCTTTCATAGCAATATTTATTAACCTCGCGGTTGACCTTCTGTTGTGGCAATCTCGCCTGCTTCCATCAGCATTTTGAAGCGGCGTAAATCTTCTTTAATTTGCAGTTCTGGGTCTTCGCCAAATAATTTAGCGATGTCTGCGACGGGCTTCGCCAACGCAGCCCCAATCGCACCCCCAGACGGGGTAAATTCTCGGACTGTTTTTACCTCAGTGCCACGATTCCCAGGTGCTGGCTTGAAGTGGACGCGACCAGAGGTTTCAATTGCTGCGCCTTCAACCGAAGTCCAGGCAATCAATTCGTTTTCTCGGTCTTCGGTAATGACTACATCCCACTCAACGCTTCCATTTAAGAATCCTTTGCTAATCCAGTGCGATCGCTTCTCGTCGTATACCCTCACCTCTTTGAGATGCTTGATAAAGCGTGGCAAGTTATCAAAGTTACGCCAAAAGCGATAAAGTTCCTCTACTGGTTTGTTAATGGTTAAAGTCTTTTCAACTTTGACCCGTTGGTTCATGACTGTACTCATGACCATTGCCTCTTGTGCTTGCTATATGTCTTTTAATTATCAAAGTTGGGACAAATTG
>NZ_JBDNJQ010000109.1:0-28307 GCF_051172895.1 Nostoc sp. CALU 1950
AATGTCAAGCTACAACGGATAGAAAAGCGTTTGGGGACTGACCGAAATCGAAGATAAAGGGCAATATATAGCCAGAGGGGCAAACACCATAACGCGATATTTGCCCCTGTGGATAGAAATAATTAATGAGTATTTGCTGAATCGATACATTCATTAACGGTAGCATCAGCTAAGGTGTTCTGCCCTCGTGGTATCCATACTAATTCGTGCTTAACAAAATTGGATAAGTGCGACCGCGCTTCTGAAAAAAGCGGTCGCAGATGCAGTTTTTTAACCTTCCAATCGCCAGATACTTGATAGATTACCAATTTACTATCACCCATAATTCGAGCTTGCTGTATGCCCAATTCCAGGGCTTTTTCTAGTCCCAGAATCAATCCCCTATACTCCGCCACATTAGAGGTAGCGTGAGAAATAGAGCGAGTAAAAGTATGCCTCTGCCCTGCAAATTCAATGATGGCAGCACCCGCAGCAAGGCCTGGATTAGGACGGGAGCCGCCATCAAAGTAAATCAGTGCGGTTTCATCCATTGTTTTTCTAGGTCATAGGTTTATGGAGGTAAATGTACAACTTTTTGAGATTGCAGTAATATTAAAAAGCGGTAAACCCTAACTTCTCACTACCGTTCAATTGCTTGGATTCTATAAGTTGTGCAATCGCACCCCTTAGATACCGAACACTAGGTTTCTCTTCGCCCCACTTCCGGCTGTTTCTAATCGCGGCAAAGCTGACTGGTGTTGTAACGGCTGAAGTAACGATGTTTAAAATCTGCGACAAATCAGCCTCAGAAATACTTACTTCTTCTATCTCTGCAATTTCAACCTCTTGGGTAGGCTTTGAGAAAATAGACTCCAGTTTATTAACTGCGTCATCTGGTGCAATTTTCTCCCCTCTGGGCATAACTGCTGGCTGGTGATGCTGCACCAGTTCCGGGAAAAATTTGAGTAATGTTCTAGCTGGATCTGGCTGACCATTTCCTGGGTGTAACTCTATCTTTAGCCAGTCAGGAATCATGCCGAGATTGCCACCGCTAACAGGTTCGGCAAAGTTATTAGGGTTGGCTTTGAAATATTCCCCACTAGCAACATTAATCTTTCGCAATCCGCCAGCGCTGACAGACTGAGCTACACAGCCAATGAAGTTAACCGATTGCTTAAAGGTATCTGCTAGTCCTGCTGTGGCCTTGCCAACCACAGAAGTTAAGTTGGAGCCATGCAACACAATGATTAATGTACCGCCACATTTGGCGAAGCGAGAAAGTAAATATTGGATAGCCCAAGTGCGATCGCTCTCATCAAGTAAGGACAGCAACCGCATCGCCTCATCAATGACTAACAGTAAGTTTTTGTGGGAGTAAGGTTCACTTGCATCTAAACCTTTAAGAAATTTAAGCAAGTCACGGGCGACTAGTTTATCTGCCCCGTCTGCATCTTTCTCAGGGTATTTAAGAGCAGAAATCAGATTGCAACTAAAGGGGTAAACATCCACCCCGGCTGTAAAGTATTGGGTGTTTAATCCCGAATCTAAAGCTAGAGATAATGTTGCTAAGATTGCTGCTAAGGTTCCCTTACCACCTCGCTGAGTGCCAGCGATCGCTATCACCTGAGAACTCATCATGTCTTCTATTTGGAAACCACTTTTCGTTAAAGCCGCGATGAGTGCGTTTGCTCTATTCGTTAGAGGGAGATGAGTTATAGTCTCTGGTGAAAGCCCATTAGCTGATGGCTGTAATTCTGTAGGTTTAGAAAGTTCCGAAGCTTGGGGACTGTGGCGAATATCTATCTGTGGTGATTGAAACTGTTTAATATCTACGGTGGGTGGTAACTGGGTTTGAGCTTGTGCAATAGCACTTATCTCTGACAGATTCACACGGCTGTCAATCGTCACATCCTGTAAATGGAGAGCCATACTTTGATAAGTAGGTAGCTGACGACCCTTGAGCTTGCCAAACCAGCCAAACATCCAGCGATAAGCATAAAAACGTTTTCCTGGTTCAACTTGGGTTAAATACTGGACAATATTTTCAAACTCAGCGAGAAGAAAGGCGTACTCTTGTGCTGATTGTCGCTCTAGAAATTTAACGGTATTAGCAAGATGATCCGCTTGATAATTGCTTCGATTATCATAGTCACCGGCACGAGCTAGAGCGTCTATAAAGTTGCCACGTACAAATGGTATTGGTGCAATTTCTTTAGTGCGGTTGGAGTGTTCGACAACAAACCATAGCCACGCAGCACCACCAATTAAACCACCAACTATAGCCATTGGATTGACAGCATAACAAACTGCTCCAATCCCCCCAGCCACCAAGCCAAGTACACGGGTCATGTCTGCTTCATTCTCAGCCGACCCCGCCATTTCAAATAATTGATCCTTGCGCTCTTGCAACCATTCAGAAATATTCCCAGCTTCTAAATGCGAGAGACTAGGATACTGCAATCGCAAATGTTCAGTTTCTTTAGTTGTGATTTTGGGGATATTATTTTCCACAAGTTAAATCCCTTATTGAGTTAAGAAGCCGCCAAAGTTCGCGCTCAATTTAGCGGCTATTGATTATCAGTCTTTAGTCAATCGCCAGATGGCAAACCCAATTTCACCTGCCATCATTGTGCCGATATTAAATAAGATGCAGCCCAAAATTATGAATGGGGCTGTAAATTCAAACGGGTTACGAGCTGCAAAGGTGGTGACAATATCGAACACCCAAACCGCAATCACAACTAACCCAGCACTAGAGCGATCGCGTGTACCTGCGGTTTTGTAGTCCGCCCAGAGTTGGCCTACCAAGTCAATTTTGCCACTAGGCTTGGTTTCAAGCTCATAAACCATGTGGTCTTGAAGTTCCCGCCTAGCTGAATCTGGGTTTTTACCACGTAGGGCATGGGCTTCGATTACTTGCACACCTACAGAAATCATAAATGCCAAGTAGAACAAAGGATTGAACAGTGCAAACGGCACATTTAGCCAATTCCAAGTTGGCTCAAACCAAGGACAAACAGGGGGCCCAGTAAAAATTAATTGCCAAGTTGAATCAGCACTAATTACAGAACCACCAATAAATAAAATCCCGCCTACCAAGGCACGACCCGCGCCACCGTTAGCAACAAATTGATTAACGATGGCGGCGGCGGCCCTAATGGGTAAGCCAACAATCATCACAACAGCCTTGGCGCAAAAATCTATGATTTCACCAAGCGTTCGCTTCTTTCCTTTAGGTTTACCATCGCTGTTACCAGTGCTATTACTTTCTGCACCAGATGTTCCTAACGCCATTATTTTCTCCTCACTGGTTTGATATTTTGAACGCTTTTACAAACCTCTTTGGCTTTGTGCTTCCACTTCCAAATTCCTTCTTCAATCCGACCTATGCAGCGCCCAGAAGCATCAAAGACATCAACAATCTCATCATCTTGATAAAGGGTTGTGTCTGGTCTGGGATTGCGTTTAGCGCTATCAAAGTAATTCGTGATTCTCAGTTTTCGAGATGTGGGCATGACTCCTGCCTCGTATAAGGCATCGCTGGTTTTTGTCCGTTCTTCTATGCGAGTTCGTTCTAATCCTTCGGTGGCTTTTAATCTTTCGGCTTCTGCATAAGCCCCCAACTTGGGTACTAAGGGGATAATTACAGGCAAGAAGCAGACACTTACTCCAACCAAGGCTAAATACAATTGCTTCTTGTACATCTCACTGCACCATTGCGCTAATCAGTGCAAATTTTTCCCATTGCTTTAACTCATGCAGTCGCTTCCATACTGACTCCGCTTCGTTGCTAGGAGGGTTAGAAGACTCACACTCTACCCATGCTTGATGAGCGATTTTTGCAATTAACCAGAGCGTGTCTGATTCGCTCATCTTCTCTAGTCCTTCGCCCCATGTCTCACACATATCTTTAATGAGTGCATTGTCGTGAGAGAGGGAGTAATATCCTACGGGGTGCGCCATTTTGATATCCTTGAATGTGTGTACTGATTTCATCCCTGATATAAGTCACAACTGGGCGAACGCTTTTCTTCTCCGGGCAAGCGTTCGCACAATTATTACTCATCAGAACTGTTAGCAAGTTGTACTTTTTCAATGCCATCTAAAACCTCAGAAATTGATTGAATGGCATCATTCAGTACCAAGTCATTTGATGTAGTAAAATGCTCTGATGTTTGCAGTCTCCTATATTCGGGAGTAGCTTGAATCAACCTTAAAGTTTGCTCAACACCAGCCAGAATGATTACTATTTCTTCTGTGCTAACAATACTGTTCATCATATTATTCACCTCTTATCGCCTCCAAATCCCCTAAGTTAATTTGATGATTGTTATTGACAGAAAATCTTTCCGAAACTACTTTCTCTAGAGCTTTTCTCAGCCAGTAAGCGGGGGTTGTGCCATCCATTTCTGCAAGCATTCTGATAGCTGGAGTCAAGTCTTGAGGAACGTTGTAATTAAGCCGCTTGTTTAACATCTGTCGTTTCTCCTAAATAAAGTTTTTTCATTTCTGATAAAGCAACGGTTCCCGGATTTTCTGGAATCAACAAATTACTTTCTGGAATGCAAGATTTAAGTAATCTTTCTTTGATCAACATCTGCACGGGTGGGATCGCAAACGCACCGCCACACAAAGTTACTTTGCTGCGTCTGGCTTTCACGGATACGTCATCTAGGGCATAAGCCAAGGGAGAATCTTTCATCCATGAATGAATCGCGTTCTCTAACTCAGTCCCAATGTCTTCACCATCAGGTGCAATCGCACTTATGCCGTTATTACCAACGGTTGCAGTTTCTAAAATCTCGCGCAGTTGGGAGGGGCGAATCATTTTAGAAGAATCGGTGTTGCTCAATGCTCTGGAGAATTCTTTGATTAGTGTGGCAACACCACCGCCACCATTCGGACTACAAGTTACCCGTTTTGGTAATTTGCCGAGATTGCTGTATTCGCTGATTGTGGCTGTACCATATCCAATATCAAAAGTATGGAACTGCTTATCATCAAAGCGTTCGCTTGCCCAGAGTGACGCGCCATATCCCTCTGGAAATCCCAGAAAGCCAAGTTTTGAGAAGCACAGGCGGTATCTAACACCATCTACCCCTATCCACTTGCATTGTTCAATGGCTTTTTTTAGTTCTAATGGGGAAGCTAGCGAGAGCGTTGATAAACGAATATGCAAGGTTCTACGCTTGGCGCTTGTACCCGTGGACAACTCAAGCAGATTTGGCAGAGATGCAATCGCGCCTAGTGCAAGGATGGGGAAGTAGTGTACTTTGTGATTCTCGGAATCACTCATTGCTATATATTCCTTACCTTGCAGTCTGGCGGAGCTACCAACAACCCAATGCTCTACAACATCTTTGTTGTTTTCATCTTTGCCTCGGCTTAGGCTGAAAGCTCCTAATTCTCCAAATGGTACTGATGGCACACAACACACCAAAGATTCGGTCTTCATCACTGGTGTTGTGCCAGTTTCGTTATTAACGAAAGCCTGATATTTAATACTGGAGCGTCCAGCATCTAGCATCAAATGAATTACCTTTTTTGATGGCATTGATGCTTTCTCTGTTATAGTTTCAGGCTCGTTTGTGTTGGGTGCGTCCGCGCTTATAGATGTTGGTTGTTTTTTAGGTCTTGACATATCGTTTTACCTTCAACTTTTTATCGTCACTGTCACAAGGGAAAGTAGTCATCATCAACTAACGTTTCATGTTTCATGTTTCATGTTTCTGGCGGGTATAAGTGGCGTTTCACGGTTCTTATGAGGCTGAAACATTGATGCAACCGTTGAAACTGTTTCATGAAACATTCTGTGAAACACTACTGAGTATCTTGGCTCCCCCTTGTAGGAGCCTGTGACAGCATCGAATTTTGCAAAATCTGAAGTAAAAGGAAGTTAACGACCTCTGCGTGGTCATTAATGCCTAATTCCTGCGCTTTATTGCTGATAAATGGGTGTAGAGATTGCCTGATTGTTACTCGCATAAATTCTCCTCAAAATAAATTTGCAGGCTAAAGTCGCCAAGAATATGTGTATCTTGTCTGCCGTTGGCGTTTTTGCCTTATGTCTGCTAATATAACGGATAAGTTGCGAAGTTGCAACTTCCTGAAATAGCGACTTCGCTCTTAGACGTTCTGTAAAGCTTATGGTTCAATGGAGACAGAAGTTGCGAAATTTATATTTAGCTACCGTGTCAGCCAAAAAAGATGATCCAGACTACGTGGCGTTACGTGGTCACATACCAAAAGATTTATTTAGGAGATTTAAAATGTTGTGCCTAGAACGTGAGGTCGATAATAGTCAAGGCTTAGAAGAATTATTAAAAGAATATTTTGCTTGGAAAGATTCTCAGAATACTAAAGAAACGGCATAACAAAAGCACAGATTCTAGACGTTTTCTCGCGCTTAGACACGTTAATAACAGAGGTCAACTCGTTGAAATTCTCAGCAGGAACTATTGGCACAAGCCAGGTAGCCCTGAATATCCAGCATATCAAAGCGTACAAAATCTCATTGTTTTTTTCGCGCACAGGCTAAAAATTCATGTTTGTATAGATACAGCCCAAAAATACGCAAAAAAAGGGGTAGTCCCTACCTGCTTTAGGGTACGCCACCATCTCTTACTAGAGCTATGCCATACCAAGACGATTGTCAGTCGTCGCCAAAGCGGTCAGTCCTACCGCAACACTAAAAATTTAGTTTTTTCTATAGCTCTAGCGTAACAGTGGCGTGCCTTTAAGTGAAAGGGATTACTCAATCTTTATCGAAAGTAATCACTAAATTCAGGAGCCACAAATGAATACGGTAAAAATTGAGAATGCGCCCGGACTCTCACATCATGGCGCACTACTGAATAATTCAGATCCCCAAATTATAGCACAGTCAGCCACAGGGGAGCAAGATTTAGCAGCACGCAATACCAAAACTGCCAGCAGCACCCCAAAAAAGGGACAGCAGAACCGATTTGAGAGTTATGAAGATTTCCAAGCCTATATTCGTAAGTCCTTCATTGAAGGAAGTGGAATCGCTCCAGAAATTTTCGATGCGTGTGTAGAGTTTCACCAAGATATTGAATGTGGGTTGGGGGGCGATGTAGAAACACCCATACACGACGCATTGGGATGGGAATACAAGCGATTCAGACATCAAGCCAATGAGCCATTATACGCGGCATTTCTTCTTAATGAAGACAAGAGCGTATGGCAAGTAGTCGTTAGCATTTGGGACATTGAAAAGCAGCGCCCATACAAATACTTTGCTCCAAAAGGAGATGGCAATCGTGCATTCCTGCCCCCCGTCCCAACAGGAGTACGCCAACTCATCGCCCAGAAATCTGGCTTGGATGTGCCGATGTTCGGTAATTTCTGGCCATGGGTGAAAGAGTCAGTGAATGAGGTGGGAGCTACGGAAGGAGGTAAAAAGACCCTTAGCGCCCTATCGATAGGACACATCATGATTGGGCTATATGGCTGTGAATGTGGCGCACCGGGAAGACCTCCCGCTCTGATACCGGACTTAGCGGGCTTTGTCAGCCCTGGTTCAACATTGGTCATAGCCTTTGATAAAGATGAAAAACCAACAGCCGTCAAAGCAGTCACCAGGGGGATAAGAAAGCTAAAACTTGTACTTCAAAACCTGGGTGCGTACCTTGCTATTGTTGAATGGAGTCCCAAAGATGGCAAAGGATTGGACGATTTGATCGTGAACAAGGGAGAAGAGGCTTTTGACGATGCCTACAATAAGGCAATCGCTTACATGGAGTCACAATTTGCTGTTTCAAAGGACTCCTCAACCGACAAAAGACCGACTGCGGACATAATCAGCCGGGAGATAGCCGAAGAATTCCGAGATCGCCTAGCTTACAACAATGAAGCTAGGCAGTGGATGCACTACGAGATCAAGTTACCAGGGGTATGGTCAGGGGAAACCGAAGAAGCCGTAGAGATGATTGTTTATCAAATCATCACTGCCAGGGGCATCGAGGGCTATAGCACCCACAGCTACATTACTAATATTGTCAAGTTCCTGCGATCGCAACTTTTTGTGCGGGAATGGAACGAGCGCTCACCCAAGGAACTGATGCCATTTTTCAATGGAGTCCTTGAGATTGCGACTGGGAAATTTTTACCCCATTCCCCAGGTTATCGGTTGACTTGGCAGCTGCCACGCTCACACGATCCTCAAGCCACAGATTGGTCACACATCGACGCATTCCTAACACACTTGGCTGAGGGGAACAGACAGCTCAAAGATTTGCTAATTTGCTACTGTAATGCGGTATTAAAGGGACGTTCTGATTTACAGAAATTTCTTCACCTGATTGGGCTGGGTGGGACAGGTAAAGGTACTTTCAGCCGACTGATTGTTAACTTAATTGGTAAAGAAAACGTCCACAGCACCACGCTAGACGATTGGTGCAGTAATCGCTTTGAGGGGGCAAATGCTCACAGGAAGCGGCTGGTACTCTTCGCTGATGAAGACAGACAAACCGGGAAGTTGGGTAGATTCCTCTCTCTGACTGGAGAAGATCCCATTCGGGCGGAGGAGAAGGGGAGAAAGGCTTTCCATTACCAATATGACGGCATGGTGCTGGTCTTATCAAATCTGGCAATTTTCATGGGTGATGCTGCTTCTCGGGTGAAGCGGCGGGTAATTTCATTCCCCTGCAACAATGCTGTAGACCCAATTAAACGCCGGAATCTTGATAAAGAATTTGAGCCAGAACTAGCAGCGTTTACCAATTACGTTCTGAGTCTATCAGACGACCATGTAACCGCCGTAATTAAGGGTCTGCAAGAAATTCCCGAATGCACATTGGAGTTCTGGGAGAACCGCACCCGTGTTGACTCGATCGCCGCGTGGTTGAATCAGTGCGTGATTGCTGACTCAATGGCAAAAACTGCGATTGGCTGCGATCGCTTTGAAGGTGAGGATGGCTCTCTCGTTACTACCCTGTTTGGTTCTTACAACCGTTATTGCCATAAGGCTGGCAGCAAACCGAAAAATCATAACAACTTTTCGCCCGACCTGCTGGAAATGTGCCGCAGCGTTTTGGGCTGGTCAGTGGAGAAAGAATCTACCAAAACGGGTAAATTTATCCGGGGACTGCGGCTGAGGGTGGCTGGGATAGATGATCTCATTCCCACTCATGATTACACCCTCGCTCAAAATTTGAATAAAGGTGACGGCACTGGTGACGGCACTGGTGACGGCTCAGAACCTATACTCAATAAGGGTTTCCCGGATGGTGACGGCACTTTGATAAGTCAGCTAGAAAAACAAGTGGAATTAGTTTTCGAGCCAGAGTCCCAAATCGACAATTCTTTGTTAGAAGAAAATTCTCTGACACCACAGCCCGTTGAAAATGATTTGGTAATAAATAAAAGTGGATTGGGGTTTGAGCCGTCACCCAGCGTAAAAGCCAGTCCAAATAATGGTTTTGAGCCGTCACCACAGCCATCACCACAGCCGTCACCATCCGTCACCACTCGCCAACCCGTTAAAGGAGATCGTGTCCGGCTACTTTCAGGCGGCGAAGAATATAAAATCTCTTGGGTTTCCTGTGGTAGTGATAAAGTGCTTTTGGTTTCTGCCCGAACCGGACAACCGTTCACTGCTCCTTCACCGTTGCGTCCTGGCGCTGCGGCGGGTGGATTAAATCTCATTGATGTTAGTGAACTGGAGTTTTTGGATACTTAGGGCAACTAATAACATGAAAAGATTTTTAGGATTAGCCATTGCGGTAACGCTTGCCGCTTGTCCGGCAATGGCTAGATTTGTGCAAGTAGGAGAGACACCATCAGGCGAAAAACTATATTTTGATACTGGTTCTCTACAAATCGACAATGAACACGGTTATTTGGGATTTCGGTATCAGATCGAGGATAAGTCTGGTGTAAGAGTTAGGCAAGGTTCCACTCATCTGAGCCAATGTGGTTCGTTTTACAGAGCTAATGTGAGGGAAGGTAAGTTTAAAGGCACATCGTGGGATGTTCTTATAGATGGTGAAAGCAAGGAAATAAAAATAGAGTCAACAGCTTCGCAAGCATTGATGAACAAGGTATGTGATGAACTGGCATCTGAGTACATAGAAGGAACGTGTGATGTACTGCATGAAATTGGAATAGTGAATATACAGCGTAATGAAGCAAATTATACTGAAGAGCGAGATCGGGATATGGATGGCGTAGCTTGTGAAAACTAGTTGAGATGGGGGTCAAATGAGCAACCGTGCAGAAACTTACGCTAAGGCTGTAACCCTTACTGGATAGGCATTATGTTAATCGATATTTTTGGCAATTCTCAATGTACCAATTAACCTATAGGCTATTTGGTGCAGCAATTTAATACGGCACAACAAGGCTTTGAAGCTTCTAAATTGGGGTAAATATAGCGAAGCTGTTATGAGGGGCAAGATAGCTGGAAACTATTGCTATATCTACGCTATAGCATTTTTGACATCGAACTAGAATTTCTGCATGAATGCACTGCTACTTTTCACCCCATAATTGCTTTTCGCCTAGCACACAGAATTAATAATACTGTTTGGTTGGAGTCTTTGGATTGGGCTACAAACCTTGATTTCAAAGAGTTTCAGTCAATTCACGCCAAAAGATGATCATTGCCCTAGCTGTAAAACCTGTAAATAAAGTTAATAAATACTCCGGTTTTTGTAGCTATGGATACCTCAGTTTTGTCCCCTGGTGTCAATTTTACTCAAACATCGCTGAAACCTATATAGAGTAAGAGTTGCCAGTCTATCTTGCCCCTGGTGACAGCTTCGCTATATCTACGCCAAATTTCAGAGACTTTAATTGGTACAGTTTTATTTCTAGTGATCGCAGTATTGAAAGTGGCTCATCAAGTCCTTAGCGTAACTTTCAGTATCATTGCTCATTTGACCCCATAGCCATCAATTCCTGGCACTATCACTTTTTCACGGTCTTTTGAAGAAACATACTGGCACTTAGGATCAAGAAAATTAATCAAATCAACTAGTGCATTTAATAGCAGGCAACAGCGTGACAAACAAAAATCTTCTTGATTATTTGACACTGCTCTAGTGAGGAAATCTATCAAATCCTTAAAATCTGCCTCAGATGAGAAAATCTCAAATTTGTCGGAAAATTCCGCGAAACTCATACAATATAATTCTTTCTCTTTCTCCAAAATCAGCTTCTCACCTATATATGCCTGTTGTAATTTAAATATCTGTCGATCATACTTCATTGGGGTTTTAGCTAAGTTTATTAGCTGTTCTTCAGAAAGCGCACGTTCAGCCGATTTCATTAATATTGCAAAACTTTTTGAATCATTATTTTTTTTCAATTCAATAAATTGAACCTTTTTTTTAAGAATTTCAATATAAGCAAAGTATCGTGCAAACAGGTAAATAATACTAGTCAAATAATGTCTTTTAGTTATTGAAAATGTTAACGAGAATAATTCATCTTTATCCTCTCTGAGAAGGCTAGGATTTGGAGATATAGCTTGTCTTTGGGTTAGCCCCCATAACCTATCTTGCAATTCTGCCGCTGCAAACAATATAGGACGGGAATATTTTTTAGATACTTCATGATTTGCTTCTCTTCGTTTGAAGAAAGAGTCTAAAAGAGACTTACCTACAAAACCAACTATGGCAGAAATAGCAGCTATTAAAGTGCTTTCCATATCTCGCTAACTTTATAACTATAGTATAAATTTACTAATAAGTCCGATTTGAACTCTCTCAAATACCATTCGTGAGAGGTTAAGGTCGAACATCTTTTGTCAATAAGCAATAGTACTTAAAATATTGCTGAAAATCGGGGTCGGAAACACAATTTTTGAGCCAGCGATCGCGTCATCTTGATACGCATGATTCATTCTTGCCTAATAAGTTCAATACAAGAATTAACTTAATACCTCCGTGTTTCCTCAATTTTCAGCATAATTTCTACTTGACAAAAGATACTTTTAATAATTAAAAATTCAGCAAAATTTATATAAGTTTTAATGAAATAAAATGGTAGTGTCAATGATTTTTATACGTTTATTACAAAACGTAGCATAGCAGTGATCGCTAATTTAGTGCCGCTTCCGACCGTATAGACTCTGGAAATAACACAATGTAAGTGACCAAAAAGCTGATTATTTGGCATCACCGTCTTATAGCTTCTTACTCTTAGACATTAAAGAAAGGTCATGGTAGCGCCATGCCAAACTTTGCTCTAGATGTCAGCTTTTTTTTGACAGCAGTGGCGACAATATCCCTAATTTGGCATTGAGCCAAGATGGAGGTATTGATTAATTGATAATTATTTGCAATAACTTCTCAGTGGCTTGTCTCTCAACGGAGTAATGGGGCTTGTAGCGGTGTAGACTGTCCATAATAAAACGCGTAAACCGGACACTACCACCGAGAATAAATGAGGCCACCGCCCCCAGTTCGTCTACCCAACAAACATTACAGGTCTAGAGAATACCTTACACCAAGTGAGGTGCGATCGCTGCTCGATGCCGCACTCGATCGTAAAGCTCGTTATTCCCACCGTGATTATACACTGATGCTGATGATGTTTCGCCACGGTCTAAGGGTGGGGGAAGCTGTAGGTTCTAAATGCGGCTTGCGCTGGGATGCACTGATGTGGGCCGAACGTCAGATTTTCATCACCAGGGAAAAGGGCAGTGATTCAGGGGTGCATCCCCTGAGAGATGATGAACTGGAATTGCTCAAAGAACTCAGAGAGATGCTGCCCGATAGCAAATATATTTTCGTTTCCGAGCGTGGTGAGGTGATGTCAACTGATGCAGTGCGAAAGCTGCTTGGGCGGCTGGCAGTGCAGGCTGGGCTTGATATCAAAGTTCACTGTCACATGATGCGCCATGCCTGCGGTTACTATCTGGTGAATCAGGGTTATAACACCAGAGAGATTCAAGACTTTTTGGGACACCGCGATATTAAACACACGGAGAAATATACCAAGCTAAATGCTCGACGTTTCTTGAATTTCGATTGGGGAGATTTGTGACATCCTTCTAGCCGTATGTTTTACTCGTTGTAGTACCACTTTGCTCTTATAAATTATGAATGAATACAGAGTTGAATATTTGGTTGTAATTGACTCAAAAGAGCCATTTTGTCAAAGTGCAAAAGCTTTTAATAATCTACTTCAGGCTCATGAAGATATAAACATTGAAGGTAATATCTTAAAATATAAGGGAATAAATGTAAATTACGAAGTACAATTTGGCGATATATCTACTGAACGTCAAAAATTTTTTCATATATGGTTAATCTATGATGGGTTAGTTAAAAACTTAGATATCTTTGAGTCTCTTTTAAAGTCTATAAGAAATATATTAATAAAAGTTAGCGGTAAGCCTCCAGAGATACTATGGGATGACATTAGCAGTAACCTTTGTGAGCAAGCATATCCAGTTATTCATGAATTGGAAAATTTCATGAGAAAACTTATCACCAAGTTTATGTTAACTAAAGTTGGATTGGGGTGGACGAAAGAAACAATACCAAAAGAAGTTATGGATTCAATTAGAAATAAAAGTACAATGGAATCTCAAAATTACCTCTATGAAATCGATTTTATCCAACTATCTAATTTCTTATTTAAGGCTTATTCAACTTCTAATGTAAATAAATTAATGGATAAAATCAAGAATGCTGTTTCAAAAGAGGATTTAGACTTTAATGAGCTTAAGGCTTCAGTTCCCACTTCCAACTGGGAGAGATACTTCTCTTCGCCTCTTGTGGAATGCGATAGTGATTATTTGAAGAATCGTTGGGAAAAAATATATGATATTAGGTGTAAAGTTGCACATAATAAGTTAATTAAAAGGAACGAATTTGAAGAATTATTAAAAATTTCCAGAGAAGTAAAAGAAAAGCTTCAGAGTGCGATAGACAATCTTGATAAAATAAATATTTCCCAATCTGATCGAGAGAGTGTTGCTGAAAATGTTGCAATAAGCATTAGTAATTTATATGCTGATTTCTTAAATTTATGGAAATTAATAAACGAAAATATTTTCAAGCTTGTATTTTTAACAGCAAAGACTAATGAAGAAAAAGAGAAGCTTCTAAAAGCTAGAAATAATTGGAGAAGTTTGTGTAATTTTGCTAAAAGAAAACATATCTTGCCATCGAACTTTAAAACAGAAATGACTTTAATAGCTCAATTTAGAAGTGTTATTGTTAATCATGCTGATATGGTATTTACTGAAGAAAGTATTTTATCTCGTATAGATTCTATCAAAAGCCTTAACCAAAAAATTGTAGATATTATTAGTAAAGTTGAAATAGATTTAGTATCAAATCAACCTTTAAATTTTATAGAAGAAGATTTAACCGAAGAAGACACAATCGAAGAAGACACAATCGAAGAAGATAGTTTTGAATCGTCTAACTGAATTTAGTTTTCAAGAGAAAAAATCAGCAAAAATTGAGACAATACCATCCATCCATAAACTTTTATCCCCGTCATTGGGTAGGACTTTTTAGGGAGAAAAGTCGGGAATTGGTAGTTTGACAACATTGGGGTTAAAGATCCGCACAGTAAGGATTAAGACCGTATTACACTGTCAACAAGACATTTCAATAAAGGTAGTACCATTAGATGATGAAACCCCTTTGATTATTCAGCTTCTAACCATCCTTTAATTGTTTCAATAGGTATTGTATAAATAGGGTGGTTAAATATAGCTTTTAATGCTTCTGTACCTCCTCCTTTAAGAGCAGCTTGTAATCTAGTTGTTAATGTCGGATTACCTTTTAGCTCTTGCGAGACAATTTCTTCTGCTGGTATGAGTTCCGAATTTGGAGTATTTTGAGGTACTCGATCGAGTATTTCTTTTACGATATTTTTCAATTCATCTAGCTCTTTTGAATCAACTTGACTAGAATTATTTATCATATTTGCGACATTGTTTGTTCCATTTTCTCCGCTAAACACCTGATTATTTCCGTTTCCCGATGTGTCGATAATTTGATTACTGTCACCAACCTGGTTATTTTTGGCAGATATATTAATCTTATTACTATTCATTGTTGGATTTTCTCCTTGTTGATTAGTGTTATAAATGTTGATATTAGTTGAGCCAATGATACGTAAATATTCTTCAAATATATCTAGAGAATGATATTGATGCCGTAGTTGTTGTGTTGAGTTTTTCAACTTATTATAAAGTTCTATGAATTCCCTACGTAATCTAGATTTATTTACATTACCAACAACAGGAATACGAATCAACAAACTACCATTTATTACTGGTTCAATGATTGGAAATTGCAGTTGTTCTTTAGGATATTTTTCTGCTAATTGAAACAAAGACTCTGTTACTGCCCAATAATTTCTTTCAGATTTTAGGAAGATATTTATGGTTTCTAACTGCGGTCGAACATAATTGACAAATTCATCTTCTTGAGAAAAATTATATTGATTTTCTGGTTTTATCATCTGATTTGGTTCTTCTGATAGAGAAATATATAGACAATTGACATTATCAAGTTTCGTATTTCGATCAATTAACCAATTTTCAATGTAAGCACCCGTCAGAGTCGCATTACTTAAAATTGCTCCTTGTAGTTGAGCTTGTTTCAGATTTGCAAAGCTTAATTTTGCTTCTTCTAAACTACAATCAATCAAGTTTGTCCCAATTAAAATAGCTTCTTCTAAAGATGCTCCATTAAGGTTTATCCCTGTCAAATTTTCTCCTGTAAAATTTTGTCTACATCCATCTCCTCTTTTCGCCAAATTTTGAATAGATTTTTTTTGCAAGCAAGTACCTCTAAAATCAGCACGTTCTAAAAACGTAACACCTTGAAATTTAGTATTGCCAAATTTGGCGTTTTTGAAACAACTACCTTTTAGATTTATCCCCGTAAAGTCAGCATTACGTAATTGAGACTTTGTAAAAATTGTTCCACAATGTTCTATCAATATTTGAATAAAAAATCTCCACATCCATACAAATTCTTTATCTCCTTTAATTGCTTTTTTACTGTAAATAGCACCAACAATTGCACCAATCAATCCTGTAATTATTCCTTTGAGGTAACTCCCATCACCGAATTTGTTTATGCTAGTGAAAGTCTTAGTTAAAAGCGGTAATGTTGATATCTGTTTCTCAATAAATGCTAATTGACTTGTTGCATAAAAGAATATGAGAATAACTAATCCTATAAAAACAAGTATCCATGATACTGATTTTATTGCTTCTGATTCATTTACACTTGTTGCAACTATCCCAGTACACGCAACGACCACAATAGCAGCAATAGATAAAACTATATTTAAGTCTAACAAAAAATATTGTTGAAAATTGATTATTATTGTTCTGATAGTACTAATAAAGAATGTTGCTATTATAATAACTAATAACAAAGAAGTATTTCTTCTGGTTAGATAGTATCGTAAAAATGTGATTAAAATTGCCGATGTAAATCCTGATAATCCACAAACAAATAATATTAATGCGATGATAAGAAACTGCCAATTATAGTAAAAACCTGTTTTTGCACCTTGAAAATTTGCACCAGTCAAATCTGTATCATGAAAATTTGTTCCGTTAATTTTAGTATTATCTAGGAAATTAGCGCTTCTCAAATCACTTCCTGCAAAGCTTGTTCCACGCAAGTCGCAATTACGAAAAGTAATATTTTTAAGTCTTACTTCTTGCAATGATTGATTAATAATACTCACCCTAGTAAAGTTTCTTTCGCCTCTCGTATACTCTTCTAAAAGCTCTTCTGCATTCATCTTAGCTACTCCCAAAAAGGTGTAAAGGATAAATATGGACATAAAAGTAATTACCATACAATCATCTCTATTTTCAGAGCTAAGGATAGAAAATACTTGTATGTAACTAAAAAATATTCAGTTAAAAAAATCTGAATGGTTGGCTTATTTCCGATGACCTATACTAGTTCCAGATTGTCTATATCGGATTAAATTAGTAAGAATTTATTCCGAAAGTAACAGCAAGAAATTGATGAGTCGGTTTTTATATTCCAATCACCAGAACCATTACTGTATTAATTTATACAATTAAATGCCAGGATTGCAAATTCTTACTGTGCTAAATAATTCATAAATTATTTAGCACTTTGAGTACTTTACTAAATCTTGGTAGTTGAAATACATATACCGTAAGGTTTTAAGCTTTAAACTACCTTTTAGCGTAATGGCTCATTAAACCTCATAATTAGTTATATTTTCAACCTATCATAAGGTTTATGTATTTATTTGGCAATTAACAAAATTAAATAATTGAAAATGTATAAAAGTTATATTCATAACTTAATATCTTATATAAGTTAATAGTGTACTAAAAATATAGTGTAGAATATTGTTTAATCCACTCACGAACCTATTTGTTTATGTCAGTAAAAAATAAAACGAACTCGGCACGGGAACCAAAGAAAAATCCTAATGAAAAAAAAGTAGTGCGAAGTTTGTCTGTCACGGACACTGCCTGGGATGCTATCAAGGAAAAAGCAGATGCTGAAGGAGTATCAGCTTCCGAATTTATAGAAAGAGTAGGACGCGATGCATCAGTACTTGAAACTCCACTAAATTCGCGTCTCAAAGGTTTTTTAGAACCTCCTATCCCTATCTTTTGGTCAATATCAGAAGTCATAAGACGGTTTGCAGTGCAATTATCTTTCGTAGAATCTTCTTCAGAGAGAGGTCTGAGGAAAGATGAGATTGAAGATAGGGTTTTGAAACAGAAAGATATTGTTCGTAACTATCTTTGGCGTGCCATGCTGATTATTGCCATTATTAATTACGGTATTCCTAAACTAGATGTTAATAGCATAACAAGTCTTTTACGGTGGATTAGCTTTAAAATGATGGTATCTGAAGCACCAAAACCCAAAAAATCTACTTCAGAAAATGAAGTATTTATTTCAGAACAACAGATAGAGAGAGATATCAAAAATATTCAAATTTCTTTGAAAGTTTTACAAAAATTTTCTGTATCTTACTATGAAATTTTAGATATGATTATGAACGGCAAAATGAGTTACGCTCAAATCGCCAAGTACAAAAGATTACACACTCAAAGACACTTTACTGAAGCCGAAATCAGACGAGAAGTAAAACAAGCTACATATCAACTACGTTTCTATTTTCATAAAGAAATTGTAGAAGTAGAAAATGATAAAGAATCCAACACACTAGATTCTGAAGAATCAGTGAATATGCTACAAGAATATAAAATGAGATATTATCAGTTATGCTCGTTGGCTTATCTACAAAAAAAAGACAAGGAAAATGTGGAAGAAATACTTTATAGATGTCTAATAGAACCAGAATTAGAATTTTGGATTCGGGAAATTGACCATTTAGCTGGGCATCACTTAGGAAGCTCTGAGTCTGCCCACATTAATCTCGAATATAAAGATATTCATTATGAGCTAAGAGAAGAACTACAAAAAAAAATTAAGGACGGAGAAGAAGAAGATAGTCTTCAGAATCAACTAACCGAAATGAATAAAAAATTAATGTTTTGTAAGTCTTCTCAAGAGATTGAAAATATTGTAAATAAATTAGTTATTGAGATATCAGGAGAAACTCTTCAATTAAATGATATTAAGCCTATGATGAAGTAAAATATAGAGTTTTTTTTTACAACTATCCCGATATAGCAGTGAAATATAGAGTTTTTTTTACAACAAAGTTCGCCAAAACTCGCCAACAATTTGATACCATCTTGACGACTGTCGATATTTGGCGATATTTATGAACAAGCAGGAAGCAGCAGATTATCTAGGTGTAAGCGTTCGCGCCATTGAGCGTTATGTCCAGCAGGGTAAAATCAGCGTCAAGTACGAGAAAGGCAAAACCCGGTCAACTGCCAACTTTGACCCCATAGAGCTAGAAACCTTCAAAGCCGAACTAGAACAACCGACAATTAAACCTGCCTTTGAATCTCGCCAAATAGCGACAGAGCCACAGCAACAGACAGATAAACTCACACATAACTCTGGCGAGATTGCGAGATTTGACGAGGTTTCGGGATTTGGCGAGATTGGCGTAATTGAAAAGCTATCTGGAATCATTGAAACATTACTAGGTAAGGCTGACACTCAGCCACTAGTGCCAATAGCTGATAAGTTACTGCTGACCATCGCTGAGGCACAGGCGTTAACTGGATTATCTAGAGAATTTCTCAGGGATGCAATTACAGCAGGTAACTTAAAAGCCAAAGTCATCGGTAAAAGCTGGCGAGTTAAGCGTACAGACCTGGAACAGTACGTTGATAAGCTGTTTTGAATCTCGTCAAACTGCGACAGTGTAAAACTCGCCAATAGCAATTAGCAGGTATAACCCTTTGAAACGGTGGCGACATTTGACGAGATTCAATACCAATGTTCATTTATGCGATCGCTGTCATGGCTGCTATCCATGTAACGAATGATTGCAGACATCAACTGATTGACCAAGTTTGTGGTGTCTAAACTTGAGTTTTTTAAGGGCTAAAGGCATTAAGCTCAAATATAGATTCCAATCAATGACATTTAGAATTCATAAGCTATTTATTGATGATATTTCCCAGAAGTAAGAAAAAGTTTGATGAGCCAGTAAAAAGGCTTGAATAGCAGGGGTTTTGGGAGCCAGTGTTGAGCAAGCTACTTGCAGAAGCGTTTACATCTCTAAACAGTATCGGAATATTTTTTTCACAAGTAAGAGAAATTGATGAATTTTTGGCATCAAAACCAGTAGATATAAGGACAAGTTCCAAAACCAAAAATAAAATCGAGACTTTGCAACTAACTCTGCGTAGCACTTCATAACAGACTATCTAGCATTACGCCTAGCTCCACCCGATTAAAAGTTGATGCGTATCCGCCTTTATTTAAAAACAGCTAAAACTTCATCTTTTGTTAATACAGGTAGTGATACATTCTGTAGAGAAGTATTTACAGGGGGAGTACTATGCAATCAGATCAAAAGCCTTCTCAAAACTTCAGCATTAGTGGTGGTCAACTGTCCGATGTTCAAATCGGCGGTCAATCAGGTCGTGACCTGACGGCCAATCAGTCCCAGCAGAATATTGAAGGAGTAACCGATCAACCCCTGACTTCTGTCGAGGTAACCGCACTCCTCGAACAGCTAAAAGGTCTTTTGCAAAGCTCAGACCTACCTTCTGAGCAAAAGGACAAAGCCATTCGTAGCATTGAAACTGCTAACGACGAAATTCAAGCAGAGAAGCCCGATAAGGAGTTTGCTGCTAAGAGCCTGCAACGAGCGACTAAGGTGCTCAAAGAGGCTGGTGAAACGGTGCAAGCAGGAACCTCGCTCTGGCAAAGGGTTAAACCTATTCTAGAAACGATCAGTCCCTGGTTAGGGGTGGCATCGAGCTTCTTGATTTAGAAACGGGCAAACAACAACAATGAGTGAGCCGTCGCACCAACAGCCTGACCAAAGTTTAAATATTTCAGGCAGCGTCCTTGAAAGTGTCCAAATCGGTGGCATTGCAGGACGTGACCTTAACCTTACTCAAATTCAAGGTAGAGTGGGTACCCTCAATGTCTTTGGTACAGTTCAGGTGGCTCAAATCCCCATCAGTGTAGCTAAACCAATCAGTCAAAAAGAATATCGACGACGTACTGTTTTCCTAAATAGGGTCAAACAAGACTGGATTGAAGGAGTCCTAAAAGGATCATTACACACTAAAATCCTGATTGATCTGGGTTTAGAAGAACGAAAAGAATTTGTTCAGAACCTATTAAGCGGTGTAGAAGAATTTCCTGTAGACTCTAGAAAAGTTTTTTCCGAAGGAACAGCTGCAACCGATATTTTTGAGGGAATTGGTGCTGGTCGTACTCTTTTGATTTTGGGGGAACCTGGTGCGGGGAAAACAGTGACCCTGCTGAAGCTAACGGAGAGCTTAATTGCTCGAACGGAAAATAACCTGAGCCAGCCCTTACCAGTGGTGGTAAACCTATCGTCCTGGGCACAACAGCGAAAGTCCATCACCAATTGGCTGGTTCAAGAACTTTTTGAGAAGTATCACGTACCCAAGCCGTTAGGCAAAGCTTGGGTGGAGCAGGAGCAACTGATCTTGCTATTGGATGGTTTAGATGAGGTTGATGCCAAGTATCGAAATGACTGCGTGAAAGCCTTAAATCAATTCATTCAGGAGCATGGCTTGACTGAAATGGTGGTATGCAGCCGTATCCAAGATTATAAACGGCTATCTGAGCGCCTGAAGTTACGTAGTGCCATTTATGTTCAGCCATTAACGTCGCAGCAGATTGATCAGTTCCTAGAACGGGCAGGAGAGCAATTATCCGCCTTGAAAACAGTTCTCCAACACAATGCTGAACTACGGGCATTCGCATCCTCACCACTAATTCTGAGCATCATGAGTTTGTCCTATCAAGGGTGTTCCTTGGATAACATTATTCAAGGCAGAACAATTCAGGAATATCGTCAACGTCTATTCGACACTTATATAAATCGGATGTTTGAAGGAGCTAGATTAGCTTCTTATACGAAAAAAATATCAGAATCTGCACAAAAGTATCCGAGAGAGAAAGCGCAATATTGGCTGATTTGGATGGCTCAACGAATGGCTCAAGGCTCAGAAACAAT
Organism: Nostoc sp. CALU 1950; assembly: GCF_051172895.1. NCBI lineage: Bacteria > Bacillati > Cyanobacteriota > Cyanophyceae > Nostocales > Nostocaceae > Nostoc > Nostoc sp. CALU 1950. The sequence goes on from NZ_JBDNJQ010000109.1 coordinate 21,580, forward strand.
ATTTTTAATTGAGGAGTTACAGCCCAGTTTTTTATCCCAGCGACAAAGATTTGTTTACCGAATAGAAAGTGGTCTCATTGCTAGTCTCATTGGCGGCTTAATTTGTTGGCCAAGCGGTGGACTAACTAATGGGTATCTTGCCTTCTGGTGGATCAATACAACCCTGGTTATAGCTTTTGTTGTGGGACTTTCAGATAATATTAAAACGGTAGAAACACTGAAATGGTCTTGGCGAGAAGCAACAATAATTTTTCGTCAGATAACGGTTATCCTTCTAATTAAAACACCGATTTTTAGTCTAATTATTGCAGTTATTTTTAGTCTAATTTTTTGGTTCGTCATCGGGCTTTGCATGGTATTTGTTTATGTGCTTGATGGGCGATGGCGAAGTAGTAATGTAATTGATGGGCTGATTGGGGGGCTGATTGGGGGGTTACTTGTTGGATTACTTACTGGACTGATTGTTAGGCTGATGTTCTGGTTGATTAGCAGGTTGAGTGGCAACTTTAGAAGAAAAGAGACTCAAAAAAATTATATTTCTTACCAAGCTATTTGGAAAATAGTCAAGATTGCCTCAGTTATTGGTATATTTTTTGGCATAGTTGGCGGAATACATGATGGGCTGATTGTGGGGCTGAGTACTCAGGGGGCGATTTATGCAATGCTCGGTTTGCTCATTATCGGGCCGCTGTTTGGATTACTTTTCGGATTGTTTTTTGCATTGATCATCGGGCCGTTAATTTTGCTATTAGCTGGGCCAATTTACGCACTGATCGGTGGATTCAGAGGATCTGAGATTCAGCAAAAAAACATTCCAAACCAAGGTATTTGGAAATCAGCCAGAAATGCCTTAACTATTGGGATGATCATTATGCTTGTTTTTGTAGCTTCCAGATTGTTTCTTGAGTTTACTAGTGGAGTGAGTGATGAATGGTTGATGAGTTTACTAAATAGCGGGCTAAGTGGCGGTATGATTTGTGGTGGTTCAGCCTGTTTACGGCACTTCATCCTGCGACTTAGGCTTTACCGACAGGGTAATGCTCCGTGGAACTATGCCCGCTTCCTTGACTACACCGTTGATCGCCTTTTCATGCAAAAAGTAGGCGGCGGCTATATTTTCGTCCACCGTATGTTGCTAGAACACTTCGCTCAGATGAATTTAGAATCTAAATAAAAAATTTTTCTTAATTATTTTTAACTAAATAATTTTAACATTTCAATACTCTTCTTGGTTAAGCGGTTAAGAGTTGCGCCATCACCTAGAGGGAGATCCCTTTAGTCTGTCTTCTTTCTTGTCGCTCTGCTTCTTCTCTTATTTGTTGCAATACGCGCTCTGCTTCTTGCCAAAGCTGAATATCTTCTATTTCTACTTCACCTACAATAATTGGCGAATACTCAAGTTCACCTGACTGGTTTCGGTTGACTGCCACTCGAAAAATCTCACCTCGTTCATCATGGGTAAATACCAGTTCTCTACCCTGCTTCTCTAGAGTTGCACGTTTGAATCTCAGGCTATTTGAGCCACTTTCTCTTAATTGCCAATTGATTAATTTAACAGCAATAGGTACAGCTTCTGCTAAGAATTTCGACTCTTGACGCTGCTTTTCTGTGAGTGACTGTTCTGGTTCAGACTTTTGAGTTGCCAGTTGATTGCTAGCGATAAGTACCAATTCTCTAGCTTCATCTTGTGTCCATCCGGCTGGACTGGCTTTGATAATTTCTTCAACATCTTGGGGTAGTTTGTTATCTAATAGCGCCCTAATAGCAATTTCTTTATCTCGGTCAGTCACTAATAAGTTTTGCAAGTCAGCGCTGTAATACTTGTATAACTCGGCTCTTAGATTATCTTTTAGCTTTGGTTCATCTGTGGTTATAGTTGGAGTTTGATTAAGAGCAATTGCATCCACTGGTTTTTGTGATCTATGCAGTTGCTCCAAATAAACAATCGCTGCTTCCAGGTCGTCGAATATGGTTCTTCCGGCTGATAGCTGCTGATATTGAGAAAGTTGTTGCGTTAATTCTAATACTGTTTCAGTTAATGCTGATTCAACAGTCGATTGCTCAATATAATCAGAAATTGATAAGATAGCTTTCTTCTCTAGATATGATTTTAACTCAGTCGCAAGCACTGCATCCAGGTCATTAAATGTAGCTTTAGCTGTAACAAGTTCCTCTTTGTATTGAGAAAGTTGTTGCGTTAATTCTAATACTGCTTCAGTTAAGGCTGATTCAATAGTCGATTGCTCAACATAATCAGCAATTGCATCTATAGCTTTCTTCTCTATATGGAATTGTAACTCAGTTGCAAGAACTGCATCCAGGTCATTAAATGTAGCTTTAGCTGTAACAAGCTGCTCTTTGTATTGAGAAAGTTGTTGCGTTAATTCTAATACTGCTTCAGTTAATGCTGATTCAACAGTTGATTGCTCAATATAATCAGAAATTGATGAAATGGCTCTCTTCTCTGTATATGATTTTAACTCAGTTGCAAGCACTGCATCCAGGTCATTGAATGTAGTTTTAGCTGTAAGAAGCTGCTCTTTGTATTGAGAAAGTTGTTGCGTTAATTCTAATACTGCTTCAGTTAAGGCTGACTCGACAGTTGATTGCTCAATATAATCAGAGATTGATAAGATAGCTTTCTTCTCTGTATGGGATTGTAACTCTTGAGTAATCGCCGATGATAGCTCGTCGAATGCGGTTCTACCTGCTGATAACTGCTGGTTATATTGAGAGAGTTGTTCTGCTAATTGTGGTAACGTTTCAACCAAGGCATTATCAACTGCTGACTGTTCAATAAAGTTAGAGATTGTATTTATGAGTTCTGAACTTGCTCGTTGTTCTGCATCTGATTTAGCTGGGTTTATCTGGTGTTTAGTTTCGGCTATAGCTTGAGCTTGTTTAGGTAATGTGGTTGATATTATTTGTTGATTAACTTGGTTATTATCTACAGATTCTAAGAAATTATTTAAACGTTTAATTTCGCTATCATCACGTTTAGGGTCGTAGTTTATCCCCAATTCAGACTGGAGCTTTGTAAATGAACACTTATATTTATTGAGATTACCTCCCTGTTTCCAGAGCAAACGGGAACTACCATCTTCATTAACTGAGCCGACATCAATGCCAAACTTGATGCCCCTTACCCCACCGTGACCGTAATAACTTACGACAGCTTTGACTTGATGCTCTCTCCATAATCGCTCAATTAGCTGGGGCATTGTGGGTTTATTTACTGCCACTTGCTCAATCGCCCGTCGCATTATTTCTTCGCCTGGAAGTCCATCGCGCTCGACTCGTTCAAGCTGATTACGAGTCATAGCTTTCTGCTTACTTTCCCAACTACTCTGTACTTGGGTTAGCTGAAATTCTCGCTCTAGTAGTCGGGCTGAGTGTTCAGAGTGGGCGTAATTATTCCAAGTGCGAATAGATTTACCGTCTAGGTTATTGACTCTAGATGCAACGATGTGAGTGTGGTCGTGTTCTTTATCAGAGTGCCGCGCTATAAAGAAGTCATAAGCTGGTAGTTCAGTTTCTATAAATTCATCAACTAGCTCTTTTAGTTTGATGTCAGCTATCCTTTTATCAGGTTGTTTAACTTGGGATTCATCACCTTGAAGCCGCGATAGTACAATGACCGATGCCAAGTGACGTTGGGATAGATTAGCTAATTCGTCATCATTTAGCGTTCTATCATTTTTCGGTACACTAAGCATCAAGTGATAGCATGGGTCTTTTAGCTGCGGGTTAAGATGGGCTGATAAGGTAAACTGCTCTACCAGTTCATTGGTACTTTTACCATACATATTCCCGCCAATAATCTTAGCTTTCTCTTTCTCTAAGACGTATTTGGTAGTGCCACGAAATGATTTATTAGCTTTGACTTTGGTAATCATTGCGTTGCACCTCCACCGTAGATTGAGTGAGTGATTGGCGAGTCTGTTCTAAAAGTGCGGTCAGTTCTTCAAGAGTTTTCAGATATGATTTCACCTCGTTAGTCAACGGTAGACTACCAATTTTTACAGCTTCGTTAATGGCTCTAGTCTGTTGATTTAGGTTGTTACCAATCTTTTTTAGCTCGTAGATAGCCTGTCGGTTGACTTCGGGAATGGTTAACTTAGGATGTGGTAAAGGGTAGTCAAATAATCTCGCTCTAATATAATCGCTTTGCACCACTCCACTGCACCGTTGCTCTAGTTTAGCTTTCTCGGCATAGCTAGCCCTAAACGTGATGGTTACTTCTCGCTTTTCATCTGGTGCTACTGACCGATTGGTTAATGTGTCAGCTAGTTGATTACTAAGATTGGTACGGGGGTCTGACTGCATAACTAGTTAGGAGTTCATTTATCTGCTTATTCATTTTTTAACCGGGTTATTCGCTGTAGCTGCTATGGCGCGGAGCGCCGAGCAGGTAGGCGGATAACCCGGAACCTCTTGTTGGCTTATCTTCCCCTTTAATAGACCTGTTAAGCGGGGGTTTGGGGGACACCCCCAACAAGCAACCACGCCGCTTTTACCGAAGGTAAAAGTAGCACAAAGTGCGTTACGGCGTATTGCTTGCCTATGCCCCCGCGACAGGCTAGGGTAAACCAGAACTAGGGGGCACAACCGGAGACTGGGGGAGTACGAGACTTTGGCGAACCACGAGTGGCTGTTTGCAATTACCTCGGTGTAACCGAGAGCATGGTCTATTGGGCAATGCTGGCCATACTAGTAATACGAAGGATGTTGATTCATGGGTAACTGCTTTTTTAGACTAGTCTACCTCACGAAGATACAAACCCTTTTCTGTTGATCTTCGTCACATCACGACAAGAAACTTAAACTTTTTTTGACCACGACTTTTTTACAATGGAATAATTTATTACTAATGCTGAATATGTCGCGCAAACCGAAAGCTGTCCCTTTATCAAAAATCGAAGATATTCAAACCAGTCTCAAACAGAAAGCCGCGACACCTAAAACTATCAGCCTGTCAGATTTAGTCCTCAGTTTGGCTAAACCTATTCAAGATATGTTAGACGCTGGCTACTCTTATGACGATGTTTCTGATGTGTTTAAAGGTCATGGGGTAGAACTGGCGGCCAGTGGTCTGAAGAGTTTTCATAAAAAGGCAACAACCTCAACGGAGAATAATTCAAGTAATGAATCATCAGATAAAGCGGTTGAAGAATCAGTTAATTCTGACTCCGAGCCAGAATCAACTGATTCTTCAACCACAACTAATAATGATGTTCCAGCAGTAGAACCGGATAGTTCACTTATTGAGAGTAGTGAACCATCCGGCTCATCATCAACTAAAACTAGTAAACGAAATAAAACAACACCTAAGACTTCTGCCCAATTTAATATCACTGATAGGAGTGAATTATGAAACGTATCGTGATGATACTGGGGGGCAAGGGTGGTACAGGTAAGACTGCCTTTACTCGCTTGCTATTGGATGTAATGCACAATAAAAGCATTAACTATCTAGCTTATGACGCTGATACAGAGAATCCAGAACTGTACGAGTACTATCAAAACTTTGGTTCAGGGGTAAGGCTGTTAAACTTCCTGGAGGTGGCAGAGGCGAAACGCTTCTTTACGGAAATCAAAGCCGAATCACCCGACTCAATAATAGTAGATATGCCGGGGGCATCAAGCAATAAAACCAGGGAGATTATTAGTAAGTTTGGGCTATTCAAGATTGCTGGTGATTTGGGTTATCGGGTAACGCTAGTGACTGTGCTTAACCTTGGGTATTCGGTGATAACCAGCTTAAAAACTATGGCTGACTTCTGCGGCGCTCAAGCAGATTATGTAATAGTGAAAAATCTGTGTTGGGATAAAGGTTCAGGTTTTCAGCGTTGGGAGAATAGCAAAACATCGGCAGCTATTTCGGAATTGAAAGGTATAGAAATAGAAATGCCAGAGCTAGACTACTCGACCTTTGACACGTTGACAGAGAAAGGTCTACCTTACTCGGCTGCTACTGAAGAGAACGGATTTCCCTTTGGAGATTATCTGTTAGTGAGTGGATTTTTAGATCAGGCCAAACCAGAGCTTGAAAAGGCTGGGGTTTATCTAGGGTTACAACAACAAGAAGTTCTGGTTGCTGCTGAGTCGAACACCTCAACTTCAAAACAGCCAAAAGTTACTGCGTCTACTTCTCGTCGGGGTCAAAATAAAAAGAATGAGCAACAACAATAATGGCAACGGCAAGCACAGCAATCTTCACTCTGAAACTGCCGATTCAATAGAGAGCAGTGACCTGGGTGAGGTCAAGATAGCATTGGGCAGATTATATAGAGAGTTTGAAAATTTTAAGCAATCACAAAAAACTGAACGCGAACGCGATAGGGCAGAGTTACAAGCATGGGCGCAAACGAATTTAATTCAGAATCAACTCCTCAGCAAAGCGATGGTGACAATCGAGATGCTGACGACCGAATTGAAGAACCAGAATCTCTGCTCGAACGAGTACGAGCAGAGCAACGAGAATTTGAGGCAAGAATTAATTCCCTTGCTGACGCAGTTAAAGAATACACCCAAGTCCTCATCGACATTAGAGAGCTTAGAATTCAAAGGGCTAAAGAGCGAAGTATTGCAGTTGAAGCAAAACTGGAATCAACTGTTGAATCACACGCAGAAGTTGACTACGGTTATTCAGGAGTTGAAGAACAGCCCTCCGCCCAAACCCATCACCATAGAGAAAGAGGTTTATCGCGCTGAACCCATAGGTAAAT
>NZ_JBDNJQ010000370.1:0-1371 GCF_051172895.1 Nostoc sp. CALU 1950
AGGGTCGTCAGCTACCGACTTATCAAAGTATGGCTCTCCATTTACAGGATGTGACGATTGATAGTCGGCTGAATCGGTCTGAGGTTAGTGCCATAACACAGGCTCAAACCCAGTTACCACCCACCGTAGATATCAAGCAATTTCAATCACCGACTGTAGATATTCGGGACACTCACCAAGCAGATCATCTTTCTAAACCGGAGGAGCTACAGCCATCAGCACAGGGGCTTGTACCAGAGACTATAACTAATCTGACTTTGCCGAATAGAGCAAACGCACTCATCGCGGCTTTAACGAAAAGTGGTTTCCAAATAGAAGACATGATGAGTTCTCAGGTGATAGCGATTGCAGGTACTCAACGAGGTGGCAAGGGAACCTTAGCAGCAATCTTGGCAACATTATCTCTAGCATTAGATTCAGGATTAAACACCCAATACTTTACAGCCGGGGTGGACGTTTACCCCTTTAGTTGTAATCTGATTTCTGCTCTTAAATACCCTGAAAAAGATGCGGACGGTGCAGATAAACTAGTTGCCCGTGACTTGCTTAAATTTCTTAAAGGCTTAGATGCAACTGAACCTTACTCCCACAAAAATTTACTCCTAGTGATTGATGAGGCGATGCGCTTGCTGTCCCTACTTGATGAGAGCGATCGCACTTGGGCTATCCAATATCTGCTGAGTCGCTTCGCCAAATGTGGCGGTACATTAATCATTGTCTTGCATGGCTCAAATCTGACAAGCGTGGTTGGCAAGGCCACAGCAGGACTAGCAGACACCTTTAAGCAATCGGTTAACTTTATTGGCTGTGTAGCTCAGTCTGTTAGCGCTGGCGGATTGCGAAAGATTAATGTTGCTAGTGGCGAATATTTTAAGGCTAACCCTAATAACTTTGCTGAACCTGTTAACGGTGGCAATCTCGGCATGATTCCTGACTGGTTAAAGATAGAGTTACACCCAGGCAATGGTCAGCCAGATCCTGCAAGAACGTTACTCAAATTTTTCCCGGAACTGGTACAGCATCACCAGCCAGCAGTTATGCCCAGAGGGGAGAAAATTGCACCAGATGACGCAGTTAATAAACTGGAGTCTATTTTCTCAAAGCCTACTCAAGACGTTGAAATTGTAGAGGTAGAAGAAGAAGTGACTATATCTGAGGCTGATAAAGAGCAGATTTTAAACATTGTTACTTCAGCCGTTGCAACACCAGTCAGCTTTGCCGCCATTAGAAATAGCCGAAAGTGGGGCGAAGAGAAAAAGAGTGTTCGCTATTTAAGGTGTGCGATTGCACAACTTATAGAATCCAAGCAATTGAAGGGTAGTGAGAAGTTAGGGTTTACCGCTTTTTAATATTACTGCAATCTCAAAAAGT
>NZ_JBDNJQ010000469.1:0-277 GCF_051172895.1 Nostoc sp. CALU 1950
TATTTGAAATGGCACGGGCATCTGAGAATGAAGCAGACATGACCCGTGTACTTGGCTTGCTGGCTTCTGGGATAGGAGCGGTTTGTTATGCTGTCAATCCTTTGGCTATAGTTGGTGGTTTAATTGGCGGTGCTGCATGGCTATGGTTTGTTGTCGAACACTCTAACCGCACAAAAGAAATTGCACCAATACCATTTGTACGTGGCAATTTTATAGACGCTATAGCTCGTGCTGGTGACTATGATACTCGGAGCAATTATCAAGCGGATCATCTTGC
>NZ_JBDNJQ010000203.1:0-13456 GCF_051172895.1 Nostoc sp. CALU 1950
AGAGGTACGTACTATCTCGCTTTCATCATGGAATTGGGACAGGAGCGCTTCGATTACCTTTTCTGAGACATTACTCAAGTTGCCCAATGCCCCAGAAATAGAGGTACGCACCCTTTCGCTCTCATCGTGGAGAAGAGACAAGAGTGTTTCGACTGCCTTTTGCGAGATGTTGTCCAAATTACCCAATAATCTAGCAGCAGAACTACGTACTTTATCGCTCTTATCCTGGAGTTGGAGCAGCAGTACTTTTTCTGCATTTTCCGAGATTTTTCCCCATCTGTTCAATGATCTAACAGCTAATAAACGCACTATCTCGCTTTGATCCTGGAGAAGAGACAGGAGTGCTTCGACTACCTTTTCCGAGGTGTTGTCTAAATTACCTAATGATCTAACAGCTAATAAACGCACCTTTTCGTTCTCATCATGGAGTCGGGACAGAAGTGCTTCGACTACCTTTTCCGAGGTGTTGCTCCATCTGCCTAATACTGTAACAGCAGACAAACGCACCTCAACACTCTCATCCTGGAGAAGGAACAGTAATTCTGCTAATGCCTCCTCTTTTTTACCCAACACTAGTTGATATTCTTGTAATCGCACTTTATCTATCAAATCTGCTGATTCTTGTAATATTTGCCACACTTGAGAGTGAAACCTAGTTTCACTCAGACTGCAAATATTTTGAAAAACTTGAGATTTAATTTTGTAACCTACCTTTTGATAATCACTAACTTCTAACTTAACTAATTTATCTAATATATCTTTAATCAAATGAGCATCAGATAATTCTATATCTTCTGCTAAACAACTACTTACAAAGAAAAGGTTGCGATGCAGCCATTGTTCATAAGGAGTATCTTGTTTAAAGATTTCCTCAATAACTTTTTTCGGGTTATTACGTTTTTGTTGAGCTACTAAAAGCAGTAAGACCTCTCGCCAGTGGGAATTATGTAAGTGTTCTCGAATATGCTCCAGCACTACCTCAAAGCTTTCCTCTTGGCGAATACGTATTTCTTGAGACGTAAGGTATTCCTGAAATGTTTTGTGGACAAAGGCATATCTATCCTGACCTTGTTCATTCAATAACCCACTACGCTCTCTAATATGATTAATAAAGCGTATTGCTTCAGCTTTAGCTCGATGTTTAGGAATTTGTTTTTGATAATCAAATTCAGTAATGTATTCGCTTAATTGTGTAACTAATTCATCTTTATCTATCAGTGTGCCACCTTCTTTGTCACCAGTCTTTCCCTGTGTATGAATCCAGTAACCTATGCGTTGCATCAATGCTTCTATATCATCCCAGCGAATATACTCCATATTCCAAGAATTAATACGTTTTCCTTTATCCCAGTTAATCAGTAGCGTATCTACTGCTTGTTTATAAAGTTTATGTCGCTGCTTTGGAAGATGTGCTTCATAGCGATTAATCAGTGCTATTATTGTTAATAACAATGGGTTACGTGCTAATAGCTTGATTCGTTTTTGTTCCTCTAATGCTTTCATTAAAGTTTGTTGGCGATGTTCTGCTTCATCAATGTCTTGGCATCGGCTTTCATACCACTGCTTGATAAATAGCTTAATTTGACTATCATCAAATTTTTTTAGACTATAGTGTGGGAACTCTTCTGTGCGAAAGAATTCCCGATTATAACCCGCTGGACGAGAAGTAATAATCGCTATGTTTTGAGAATATTGCCCTAAAAAGCTTTCAATTTTTTTAACAAATCCAAAACGTTCTTCAGGATTGGCAATCTCATCTAAACCATCAAGTAAAATCAATGATTTTCCCTGTTCCAGCCAATACTCAAAGAAACCCTGCGGTAAATTTTTAACATGTATACTGTTTGCAAAATGGCGTATATATTCTAAAATATTTACTTCTGAGTATCTAGCTAAGTCTCTAATTCTAATCAAAATTGGGATTAATTCTATATCAATTGGCAATCCGAGTTTTTCAGTCTGATTCTCACACACCATCACAGCAAAGTAACTCATTAAAGTTGTTTTACCAACTCCTGGTTCTCCTAGTAAAACGAATTTATGTGAAGTACTTTGTTTTAATAATTGGTGTGCTGAAAATTTATTGCCGCTATTTTGGTGTAGCAGTGCTATTTGTTGCTCCCTGAGCAATTCTCTCTGGCGCTGTTGGTTGACTGTCTCATCTTGGCCGAAACTTATAAGTGATTTAAGAAAACTTGTTTCTTTAATTTCTATTTCCTTTACTACATAAGGCATGACAAAAATTTGTGGTAGTTTTGCAGATTTTTCGTCTTCCTGCCCTTTTACTTTCAAACCAACAAATTCGACATGATCAAAGTAATTTGCTAATTGCTTGAAATAATCTAATTTAGCAATTTGAAATTTTAAATAAGTATTTGTTTGTTCAAAATAAGAATCTATAAACTTTTTAAGCCAGTTATCAATACTGTTATCAGGAAATTTTAAATTATGGTTTAGTGGTATTCCGTTTTTAAAAATTGCAATTAAAATCTCTATATCTGGAACTGTTTTATCTTTGAGAGGCTTTTGCAATTCTGCTTGAACTCCCGTATTTTTGAAAAACTGCTCTATAAGTTCTCTAGCAAGTTTTGGCTCACAATGATAAAACAGATGTCGATTATAAGGTTGAGTAGTATCCCAAGCCTCAGCACATTTAATTCCAGCTTTCAGCGCTATCTCTAAGTCTGTAGGATTTAATTCACTATTGATTTTAGTAATCAGTTTTTTTGCAATTTCTGGAAAAATTACTTTCCCTACAGTACTCGCAATAGTCAATAATTCTACACTCATATTGTTTTACCACTTAGTTATTATAAATACTAACATTTTTTAATAAAGTGTGGTTTTCGCTTAAGCAAAATACAGTATAGGATGATCGTTTCTTACTTAAAGCTTAATTAACTGACTACAGGTATCAATTTGTAGTTGGTTTTGATACTCAGCACATCGCCAGTTGATATGATAAACTGTCCAGTGGACAAACTAGACACGTCCACTGGACACTCTTATGACAGTAGAAATTGACCCGTTCCCCGTTGCTGCACTCCTTGATAGGTACAGTCTTGGAAAACAGGCGGTTTACAACCGGATAGACGCGCTCGACATTAAGACATTCAAGCAGGGGAATAAGTCTTACATCACTGCATCGGATGTAGAATTGCTCGATCAGCTGCACGACCATATCAGCGCAGGGGGGAAAATGGATGATTTCAAATCCCCATTAGCTGAACTAGTGAGCAGTCCACTGGACAGACTAGACACGTCCAGTAGACTAGTGGACAGACTGGACACGACCACTGGACAACCAGACTTAGCACTGGGAGAGGTGGTTCAATTGGTGGAAGCGATCGCCCGTCACCTGCGACCCACCGAGCCACTACAGCACCTCAAGGCATTGGAAGAAGCTGCTGCGGCTGGCTGGCTGTTATCGTCTTCTGAAGTGGAGGGGCTGATTGGGTGTAAGCCCAGAGTGAAGAGTGGAGAGAGTCAGTTTACTCGTGGGTCGTTCAGTTTTGTGAGGTCTGGCAAGATTGGGAATCAGTCAGGCTGGAAGGTAGTAAGAGTCAATTAAGCAGTTAAGCAGTAATAATGTCTTTACTTATTTTTATTTTCCCAGATTGATTTAAAAGGGCTAAAAGTATATCTAAAATTTCAAGTACTGAAAGCTATTTATAACAATACTTTCAGGTAAGTTGGCACTTCCTAAAAGCTATCCTAACATTACCCCTTTCTGGAATATGTTGGGGTAAAAGTAGCGAGGATACTGTGGCGAACTTAATAATTCACCAAAAAGTGTGAGAATTGCAGGACAATGAAACCGGCAAAGGACGCAACTGGTCAAAACTGGTCGCCTGCTTCAAATTCCACACATAATCGCCAGTGAGATTGATATGCTCCCAACTGGACTTTAGACTAGTCTAAACTCCAGTAAGACTGTTAGTGAGGCATTTTACTCAAGGAGTAGTTAATCGTCTTCCAACCTCATTTACACAGTAGTCGATTTGATCTCGAATAGCCGTACAGGGTGCAGTTTTAGCATTTTTGAAAAGTCTCGGATATGAACATCCACCCATACATAATGGTAGTACCTTACATTCACTGCAATCGGAATAAGAAAAAGGGGAATAACCAAGCCAAGTTTTTTCAACATGATGATCGTAGATAGGCATCTCGTCGTGTACACTACCTATAGCTTCTTCAGGTTGTCCTGCGCTTCTCCAGCACCGATTAATGTATCCATCAGGATCTATAACAAACATGGCTCCTGTGGTAGCTGAGCAAAAATGCTTTTTCGGAGTTAGCTTTTTAATTAGCAATTTCCAACTCTCACAATTTCTTTCAAGTAGTTGCTGTTCAAAAATTGCGTATAGTTTTCTGTCTAGTGTGGCACTTCCTGAAGCATGGCAGGAGGTACAATTAGTATTGGTGTTTAAGGAGTTAACTTTTACTAATGAATTGTCTTTTGTAGCAAAGACAGGTTGTTCGGGTATTGAGTAATCTTGTGAGTCCTCATCATCGCTATCAACACGTGCGAAATAGTACGATCCAGCAAAACCCAACTCATTTAAAAAAGACTGAATCTTGTCAATATCCTTCTCATTTGTTGGAGAAACATTGATACGAATTGTAATTTTTAGAATATCTCTCGCATTTACTATATTTTGTAAAATAATTGATGGCATCCCTGATTGATTGAGAATGCCACGCTTGTTAGGATGTTTAAAAAAAAGAGAATCTAGTGAAATCTGAATCTCGGAAATTCCTACATTTTTCAACTCCTCGGCAACTTTTCGATTGAGCAAAGTTCCATTAGTAACCATTTCCAGCCGATGCAGCTTTCCGCCAGATGTCTTAATTAGCTCTCGTACTTGTTCAGAAAACCTAAGTACTATGGATTTTGCGAGAAGAGGTTCACCTCCATACCAGGTTATGAAAACATCTTTTCGACCCTGCTCTAGCAGATGTGAAATAAATCGCAAAGTAGCTACCTGTGTTTCTGAAGACCATATGCGGCTTACTCGATAGTCAGATTGGTAGCAATAATCGCAGGAAAAGTTACATGCAAGTGTTGGAGTAAGCGTTAACAGTACTAGGTTAGATTGCTGCCTAGCTTGGTTAAAGCGTTCATGTATCTGTACTTTCTCGTCACCAAAATGCAAAAAACCCATATGAATCAGTTCTTCAATCAGTTTTTCCTCATTTTGAACTGAATCAAGGGGACTGTTACCACGCAACATACGTGCTGCGTCGTCATTTAGGAGTGCAAATGTTCCCGTGCGAGCATTGTAACCCATCACTCCATCGGAACGATCAACAAAGTAATTGTAAGAAGATCTTAGTAACATGGCTAATGAAAATATTACATATTTGCTAACTATCTCAACAAAGCGAAATGAGGATTTTAGCAGTTTTAATACCAACTATGAACCGCTACAGTTTTGATTTTTTAATGGCTTTGGTGCTTAAATAAATCCTTACACTGTAATGCTTTTAGGATACCTCAACTACCCCAAATCCTCATAAATTGCCTTTTCAGAAGGTGTAAATCACTGAAACCCTTGCACTCGCAGTCTAGACAAGAGTTCCAGAATTTATAAATCACAAAGGCTTCCCCAGACTGACGAAAGAGGGTTATACTTCAATTCGTCAAAACTTTACCTTCAATCCATCACAACATGCCTCAATTGATTCAGCAGCTTCCACATTTGCAGCAGCAGGTTCCATAGTTGCTACAGCACGTTCCTCAATCGGCTGAATACTAACCAAGATTTTGTAATCGCCTTCAGGTAAATTACGATCAACTTTTGCTAGCAGAAGATTGTCATCACCGAGTTTAACAACTTTAATTGCATTGGATGATTGATGCGAACTAGTCATAATAAAATCTCACTAAATTGTCATACCAAAGACTGAGCATGGACTTCCCTGAAAAACCAGATGAAATTCTCACTAATATTTTTAACTAAAAAATAAGTGAATTGATTAATATCCTGCTTTCTCAAATACAAATGCAAAATTCTTTCAACTTTTAACTTTAAATTTTCATGGAATAATAACAGTTGAACCTCTAACTTAAGGTAGAAACTTATTTATAAATATTATGATGACTACTAGGTATTGAGCCGAGATACAAGTAAAAAGCAGCAAGATGGTCTGAAAAGACTTGCTGTGTATAAGTTTTAGTGTTTTTGAGGCGAAAGTAGGATTTTGCCTGGACATACTTGCAGTCTGAGGGTCAATAATTGCTTTTCGCCAACCACAGAGAATAGTAAATACTGTGTGGTAGGAGGCTAATGCTTTGGGCTGTAATCCATTGCATATAGGAGTTTCAGAGAATTTACGGCGAAAGAAATTCATCGTTCAACCTGTAAAACCTGTAAATAAAATTAATAAAAACTCTAGTTCTTGTAGCGATACATACCCAAGATTTACGCTCTCCTGCCAATTTTACTTAAAAATGCCTGAACCCTATACATAGCAAGAGTTTTTAGACCATCTTGCTGCTTTTTACTTGTATCTCGGCTCAATACCTAATATAGTTATGGCTTTCGCAGCTTTGTTATTATATCTTGTTAATTGGGATGTTCAATTGGCTATTTTAAAATTGATAGAAATTGTACAATATCCTACTCCTACAGATATAAATTATGGAAATATAATTGGTTTTAACCCTTTTTGCGATTTTGAAGTTTGGGCTACTATTGCGAAAGTTAGAGAAGTTATTAAGTATAGTAAAAATGGTTTTTATTATACTATTCAAATCGAAGCTATTGAAGCACGGTTAAAGCAAGAGTATGAAGAATGGAAATTAGAAATGCGAAAGTTAGCGAAGTTATTAAGTATAGTGAAAATGGATTTGATTATGATGCTCAAATTGAAGCTATTGAAGCACGGTTAAAGTAAGAGTATGAAGAATGGAAATTAGAAAATGCCTAATAAATAAAGGGCAAGCCGAGATACAGATCCCGGTTTGAAGAGATCAACTTCAAATATAGATTCAAACCAATGAATTGGAAAATTTATGAGCTATTTGCTGATGATAATAGGTGCAAGTAATAAATAAAAGTAAGAAAAAGTTTGATTGCCAAACTAAAAGGCTTGATTGATAAGGGTTTTGAGAGCCAATGCTGGGCATCCTTGTTGCGAGGTAATGGTTTTAATACAATATAGACGCTTTTTGTAATATCACTTCACAAAAAAAACTTTCAGCCTATTGATAGATAGTCATATCTATAAAAAGAAGCAAGAGCCACTTTGATGATAAAGATAACATTTACCTAAATCTGAATGATTATGGTGGATCTGACAGAGCAAAAACAATCGTTAAAAAGCCATATCTGATTAAGGTTTTACCGATTGTAGTAAAAAAGTTAGGTCAAATTTTTGCAATAAAATCTTCATCATCACCAAAAGTTGCCAAGAACCAAAAGTTAACCGCAAGTGACGAGGTAAGCATGGGCTACGGCATCAATGGTGTTTTCTGGAGCGGAACATATAGCACTTATTGGGGATCGCCCTCAGGTGAGTTCCGTGGCATCATAACGGTTGAAGGTGGACAAACAGGTCGGGTCGTGAGTAAATATACCAGTGCTCATGATAATGGTGAGGGCAAGATGACCGGAGAAGCCTTCATTGACGAGCAGGGACGATCAAAGTGGGTCGGTGAATGGAGACGCACGAGAGGAAACGCTGGCTTGCAACAGTTCAGACAATTCCAGTTAGTACTCTTTGGAGAGCCAGGACTGGCGGGAGTATCCGTCAAGTTCCTTGGGAATTGGTCTTACGGTAATGATGATCTAACATTTGGCAACCGTGGGATCTGGGCTGGTGAAGAGATTGTTTAGTAACCGTTGAGTACAAAGTGCTGTATTTGGCGCGTTGGTTGGATACGTCAGGTGTAGCGAACTGTAAACATCGAGGAATTCAGCCAAAATAAGCTTTTTCTCCATTTTGGGGTGATTCATAGCGATTTTATTTCTGTAACTCTTTCACAACAAACTTTTCAAGCTTTGCGTGGCGGTAAAATTTGTCTTCGCTACTTTTACCTCAGATAAGGAAACGTGTTCTGACCCCAACATAGGAGACACCAATGGCAGGAACATTTATCGATTCGCAAAACCTCGACATTAGTTGTCCAGGTACAGTCTTGGTCGGTCAATCCTCGGTAATATCTGGTAGAGCCTCATTTCGACTAGTCAACGAAACTGACACAGATGTGTTCTTCAACATCCTCGTTCACCTTACCGATACCGTGGGCTACCGCGCTGAACAGTCTCAAACTTTCCAAGTCGTTGTAGCGAATGGCGATCTGACGGATAGCTACTCCCTATTCATCAATGAAAATTACACAAATTCAGGATTGGTAACGGCAACGCTGAAAATCGAAATTACAGGAGCAGCCACTTTCTCTGATTCAGTTGAGTGTAATTTTAATGTAGTATGAGTGCGCTGCTATATCTGAAGCTTGGGCTAGTACTTTAAGTTGATGATAATAACTCATTCTAGTATGTTTAATTGGCACTAATTTCAGCGGCGTTGTTCCACCCAACACTAACTCAAGCAACTCTTAACAAATAGGCGGCGCAGCGGAGTGTCTGCCGCTGCCTGCGACGATAAAGGTAGCTCAACGAATGGATTTGTTGCAGTGGCAGACACCGCCTATTTGAGCGAAGCGGTTGAGAGTTGCGCCACCACCTAGCGGGAAAGACCTTTATTAGGTCTTCTTTTTTGTTGCTCTTGTTCTTCTATTATTTCTTGCAGTAGTTTCTCGCAATTATGCCAAAACTGAATGTCTTTTTTCTCTAATTTCCCTACATTAATTTCTGAATACTCAAGCTCACCTGACTGATTTTGGTTAACTGTCAGTTGATTAATTTCACTGCAACAGGTACAGCTATAGCTAAGAATTCTTGGTTAATTTGCTGTTCTTCTAAGAGTAAAATTTCTAGCTCATCCTGTGAAGATGCCAGTTGATTGTTAGCAATTAGTACCAATTATCTAGCTTCATCTTGTGTCCATCCGGCTGGACTAGCAAAGATAATTTCTTCAACTTCCTCGGCTGTTTTATCATCTTTGAGCGCCCGTATAGCAATTTCTTTATCTCGATAAGTCACTAATAACTTTTGCAATTCGGCGCTGTAATACTTATATAAATCGGCTGTTTGATTCGATTTTAGCTTTGGTTTCTCTGCGGCTAAATTTTGAGCTTTATTTTCAGCAATTGCAGCTAATAGGTGGTCAAATGGGGTTATACCTGCTTCGCTCTGCTGCCGATATTAAGAGAGTTTTCTGCTAATTATGGTAACGTTTTACTTAAGGTTGACTCAACTACTGACTGTGAAACAAAGTCAGAGATTGTATTTATGAGTTCTGAACTGGCTCGTTGTTCCTCATCTGATTTATCTGGGGTTAGCTGGTGTTTAGTTTCGGCTATAGTTTGAGCTTTTTTAGGTGATATGGTTGATATTAGCTGTTGATTAACTTGGTTATTATCTACAGATTCTAAGAAACTATTTAAATGTTTAATTTCGCTATCGTCCCGTGAGGGGTCATAATTTATCCCCAATTCTGTCTGAATCTTTGTAAAAGAACACTTATATTTATTGAGATTCCCTCCCTGTTTCCAGAGCAAGCGGGGGCTACTATCTTCATTAACTGAGCCAATATCAATATCAAACTTGATACCTCTTACCCCACCGTGACCGTAATAACTAACGACAGCTTTGACTTGATGCTCTCTCCATAATCGCTCAATTAGCTGGGGCATTGTGGGTTTATTTACTGCCACTTGCTCAATCGCCCGTCGCATTATTTCTTCGCCTGGAAGTCCATCGCGTTCGACTCGTTCCAGTTGATTACGAGTCATAGCCTTTTGCTTCCTCTCCCAACTGCTTTGGACTGGGGTTAGCTGAAATTCTCGCTCTAGCAGTCGGGCGGAGTGTTCCGAATGGGTGTAATTGTTCCAAGTGCGGATAGATTTACCATCTAGGTTATTAACTCTAGATGCAACAATGTGGGTGTGGTCGTGTTCTTTGTCTGAGTGCCGCGCTATAAAGAAGTCATAGGCTGGTAGTTCTGTTTCAATAAATTCATCAACTAGCTGTTTGAGTTTGGTGTCTGATATCCTTTTATCAGGTTGTATAACTTGGGATTCATCACCTTTTAGCTGCGACAGCACAATGACATTCGCAAAGTGACGTTGAGATAAATTAGCTAATTCGTCATCACTGAGAGTTATGTCAGTCTGAGGTACACTAAGCATTAGGTGATAGCATGGGTCTTTTAGTTGGGGGTTAAGGTGGGGTGATAGGGTAAACTGTTCTACCAGTTCATTGGTACTTCTCCCGTACATATTCCCGCCAATGATTTTGGCTTTCTCTTTCTCTATTACATATTTAGTAGTGCCACGAAATGATTTGTTAGCCTTGACTTTGGGAATCATTGCGCTGTCCCTCTACCGTAGGTTGAGTGAGTAATTGGCGAGTCTGTCCTAAAAGGACTGTCAATTCCTCAATAGTTTTCAGATATGATTTCACCTCCACCGTCAACGGTTGACTACCAATTTTCACAGCTTCGTTAATAGCCCTAGTCTGTTGATTCAGGTTGTTCCCAATCTTCTTTAACTCATAGATAGCCTGTCGGTTAACTTCGGGAATGACTAACTTAGGATGTGGTAAAGGGTAGTCAAATAATCTCGCTCTAATATAGTCGCTTTGCACGACTCCACTACACCGTCGCTCTAACCTAGCTTTCTCGGCATAGCTAGCCCTAAACGTGATAGTTACTTCTCGCTTCTCATCTGGTGCTACTGACCGATTGCTTAATGTGTCAGCTAGTTGATTACTAAGATTGGTGCGGGGGTCTGGCTGCATAACTAGTTAGGAGTTCATTTATCTGCTTCTTCATTTTTCACCGGGTTATTCGCTGTAGCTGCGTTAGGCGCGGAGCGCCGAGCAGGTAGGCGAATAACCCGGAACTCTCTTGACTTATTAACCCCTTGAAAAGACTTGTTTAAAGGGGGTTTGGGGGACACCCCCAACAAGCAAACACGCCGCTTTACCCGGAGGGTAAAGTAGCACGTAGTGCGTTACGGCGTATTGCTTGCCTACCCCTCACGACGGGCTAGGGTAAACCAGATCCAAGGGGCACAACGGGAGGCTGGGGGAGTACGAGACTTTGGCGAATCACGATTGACTCTGTGCAATAACCTCGGTGTAACCGAGGGCATGGTCTATTGGGCAATGCTGGCCATACTAGTGATACGAAGGATGTTGATTCATGGGTAACTGCTTTTTTAGACTAGTCTACCTCACGAGGATACAAACGATTTTCTGTTGATATTCGTCACATCACGATAAGAAACTTAAACTTTTGATGACCACGTTTTTTTTACAATGGAATAATTTATTACTAATGCTGAATATGTCGCGCAAACCGAAAGCTGTCCCTTTATCAAAAATCGAAGATATTCAAACCAGTCTTAAACAAAAAGCCGCGACTCCTAAAACTATCAGCCTGTCAGATTTGGTTCTCAGTTTGGCTAAACCTATTCAAGATATGTTAGACGCTGGCTATTCTTATGAAGATGTTTCTGATGTGTTTAAAGGTCATGGGGTAGAACTAGCGGCCAGTGGTCTGAAGAGTTTTCATAAGAAAGCTTTGACAACGGGTGCTAATACATCAGATGATAATTCGCTTGCTTCATCATCAGAATTAAATTCTGAATCATCTGCTCAATCCACCTCACAAGAGAATTCTAATGGTGATGGCTCGTCTAGTTCATTGCCCTCTACAAGTGAAAAATCTTCAGATTTAACAAATAAAACCACTAAGCGTAAGAAAGCAGCAGCTAAGGAGCAATCGGAGAAATCGTCACCAAATAGCCAATCAACTAGCTATGCTTTTGTACCAAAAATCTACAGTGAAGATGAAATATAAACGACTAACTGTAAAAGTATTTGAGAGAGAATATCGATAGCTAAGTCCAATTAATTCCTGACATAAGCAGTATTGGTTAAGGATAATCCAGCTATCCCTAACCAATACTGCTACTATTGTCCATCAAGATAAATAACACTAATTAAGGAGAATATAAAGGGGATTTAATCTGAAAAAGCAGTAAAGCCTGACTTCTCACTACCTTTCAATTGCTTGGATTCTATAAGTTGTGCAATCGCGCTCCTTAAATAGCGAACACTCCTTTTATCTTCACCCCACCTTCGGCTATTTCTAATCGCAGCAAAACTAACTGGTGTTGCAACGGCTGAAGTAACAATGTTTAAAATCAGATTTTTATCCACCTCAGAAATACTCAGTTCTTCTTCTAGCTCTGCAATTTCAACCTCTTGGGTAGGCTTTGAGAAAATAGACTCCAATTTATTAACTGCGTCATCTGGTGCAATTTTCTCCCCTCTGGGCATAACTGCTGGCTGGTGATGCTGCACCAGTTCCGGGAAAAATTTGAGTAATGTTCTAGCAGGATCTGGTTGACCATTTCCAGGGTGTAACTCTATCTTTAACCAGTCTGGAATCATGCCGAGATTGCCACCGCTAACAGGTTCAGCAAAGTTATTAGGGTTGGCTTTGAAATATTCGCCACTGGCAACATTAATTTTTCGCAATCCGCCAGCACTGACAGACTGAGCTACACAGCCAATAAAGTTAACTGATAGCTTAAAGGTGTCTGCCAGTCCTGCTGTGGCCTTGCCAACCACAGAAGTTAAGTTGGAGCCATGCAACACAATGATTAATGTACCGCCACACTTAGCGAAACGACTCAGCAGATATTGGATAGCCCAAGTGCGATCGCTCTCATCAAGTAGGGACAGCAAGCGCATCGCCTCATCAATCACTAACAGTAAGTTTTTGTGGGAGTAAGGTTCACTTGCATCTAAGCCTTTAAGAAATTTAAGCAAGTCACGGGCGACTAGTTTATCTGCACCGTCTGCATCTTTTTCGGGGTATTTAAGAGCAGAAATCAGATTGCAACTAAAGGGGTAAACGTCCACCCCGGCTGTAAAGTATTGGGTGTTTAATCCCGAATCTAAAGCTAGAGATAATGTTGCTAAGATTGCTGCTAAGGTTCCCTTACCACCTCGCTGAGTGCCAGCGATCGCTATCACCTGAGAACTCATCATGTCTTCTATTTGGAAACCACTTTTCGTTAAAGCCGCGATGAGTGCGTTTGCTCTATTCGCCAGAGGGAGATGAGTTATAGTCTCTGGTGAAAGCCCATTAGCTGATGGCTGTAACTCCTCCGGTCTAGAAGGATAAGCAGCTTGTTGGCTGTGATGAATATCTACTTGTGGTGATTGAAATTGCTTAATATCTACGGTTGGTGGTAACTGGGTTTGAGCCTGTGCGATGGCACTTATCTCTGACAGATTCACACGGCTGTCAATAGTCACATCCTGTAAATGGAGAGCCATACTTTGATAAGTCGGTAGCTGACGACCCT
>NZ_JBDNJQ010000113.1:0-26827 GCF_051172895.1 Nostoc sp. CALU 1950
GTCATCGGTCATTGGTCATCGGTCATCGGTCATTGGTCATCGGTCATTGGTCATCAGCCATTGGTCATTGGTCAAGCAGAGCGATCGCCAAGTAATCAAGAATTAAGATTTTTACAACAAAGGTAAATTTTACCTTGAGGGGAAAAGATATGGAACTCGGCTACTTCCAGAAAGATGTACTCATTGAAAAACTAGCTAAGAAATTCTACGCGATCCAAGGCTATGTAGTCCCCGAATCATATCGGATGCAATCAGCTACACATCCAGCAGAAAGAGCGTGTGTGGCTATGGCTATTTTCGCAATCGAAGAATTTGAATCCATCAAAGATGAAGGTTCAGATGAGGATGATGACGAATATGAAACTGATTGTTTATTCCCTGAATAACGTTCGTTGCCAGGGGTTTAATTGAAGCGCGAGTAATACACCTTCCTAAATATTTTCTTACAAATTACAAGATGGTTAAACGGATATGAAAGCCATAGTCACAGTAGTTGAGAAAATCTCATCTGAAGCTCACATTGATATTCCTGAAGGTTTAGCAGAATTAGGCATTAGACAGCATGTTGTAGACCATTACAACAGTGGTGAAATGCTTCCTTTACTGAATATTTTCCACGTTGATTTTGAATCTATCAGCGTTCACATTGGTAAAAAGCTCCAAATCACTTGGCAACATGGAAAGCCTTGGAGTTCAAAGCGTCCCTATTACTTTTGTAAACTTGGAAGATTTACTTTGACTCTGTTAACTGACACAGAGCAAAACTTAACTCGTACAGAAGTTTACTTTGGGCATCACAAGCAACTTATTTACACATCAGAAAAAGAGATATCCAAAGAATTAGCAACAGTTGAACTCCAAAATTTCTTAAGTGGATTAGCTGTTGAACTTCAGACTTTAAGCCACATCGAATTTAGTGAGGATGAAGTATGACTGTTGCACCATTATTAGCACCAGAAATCACCGTCATCGAAACTGTCACCCGACATCCTCTAAACTTTTACGAATCTCCATCGTGGTTCACAACGGAACTACTACGGCACATTAAATTGTCTGGTGTCATTGGTGAGCCGTGTGTCGGACATGGAGCGATCGCTTCTTTGTTGAATATGTGGCCTCATACAGAACATATTTGGACTAACGACATCGATCCAAACAAACAGGCACATTTTCACTACGATGCAACATTAGCCGAATCATGGGCTAAGTTTCCCGATTGCGATTGGATTTGTACCAATCCCCCATACTCAGAATTCGCTGCACCCATCATCAAGAATGCCTACCAGAAAGCGCGTGTGGGTGTCGCTGCTTTTTTACTTACCAGCTTTCTCGAACCCTGTGATGACCGGGCTGATTTCTTACAGCAGCACCCGCCGTCACTTGTACTGATTTTGCCGCGCTTCTGCTTTCGGAAAGATAAACGGGGTACTCGTTGGGCTACCGATAACGTTACTATCTCCTGTTTTGTGTGGGACAAACGCGCAACAAGGCAGCAAATTATTATTCGTCCCAAGTCGGCGATCGCTGGGTTTTACAAGAACCCTGAGCAGGCCATAACTCAAGAACGGGCAGAAGAAATCGTTTTGGCAATCGCCTCATGAGAATTATGCAACAACTAACTTTATTTCCCGAATCTGCTCCTACTTTACCAGTCAACTATTATCCAGAATTTCTGAACAAGGAAGAAGCCGACGAACTCTATCAACATTGCCAAGAACTGCAATGGCAGCAAAACCAAATCAGAATGCTGGGTAAAACAATGCCTGTGCCTCGTTTGGAATGTATTTATGGTGACGAAGGGTGTGATTACCTCTACTCCAAGAGTGTACTGCTCAAACCATTACCTTGGACTTCATCGCTAGCCCAACTGCGAGATCGGATTACTGCTGCTACTGGCTACAGCTTCCGCATTGTCATCGGCAATCAGTACAGGAGCGGACAAGATTCGATAGGGTGGCACAACGATAGTGAAGCATCAATGGGATTTAACCCAGCGATCGCATCAATCAGTTTAGGTTCGGTGAGGAAATTCCAAATCAAGCCCATCGGGGGTAAGCCGACTGACTTTTGGTTGGAGCATGGAAGTCTGCTGGTGATGCTTCCGGGTTGTCAGAGTACTCATCTGCATCAAGTTCCAAAGACCAATAAGGTCGTTAGTACACGGATTAATCTAACTTTTCGACCGCACGTTGGAGGTAAGAGATAAAGGCATTAGTGGGACAACGAAAGGGATCGGTTTGATGGGACTGCTGCTTTTAACAGATGAGGATATCTTGTTAACTACCTCGAACGATTGAGTCAATAGAGAATTTAGGATATTTACCATCAACAGAATCTATACAATTGCATGACAATTGTAAGGCAATTGTAAGAAAACCTCGATATAATTTTAGTACATGAGTACTAACATACGCGCAGAGCGTATTTTTGAATTATCTCAGATTTTGGAGAGCCTTATGCCAGAACGATATATGCTTTCGATCACTTTGTCAGAAAAGGCTTACGAAGAATTTCGCCTTGTAGCTACGTGGAAGAAAATTCCTATTGGTACTTTGATTAGACAGATTTTAGAACGAGAGCATGAAAGCCTTGCTTTTGGAGAGCTAGTCAAACGAGCATCTGCTGACGGTCAAACGAATGCTTCAGAAGACTAAACCAAGCATTTTTAGTAATACAAAGACGCAATTATCTACAAAAGATGTGAACAGTTTGTAAATTTCAAGAGTTTTTAGATTGACAAAAGCGTACTAATTACTTCATTCACTGCTGAGGAAGAGGAAATATTTATGAGTTTATCCCAAGCTACAAAAACACCCACAACTAAAAAAAATAACAAATATGATGAAATACTTGGTAGCACAATAGCATTTCATCGAGTCTACGCCACGATAGCTGGTAGTGCTAGTGCTGGACTTTTTCTAAGCCAAGCTATGTATTGGGATTTGAGAACTAATGACCTACAAGGATGGTTCTACAAAACCTATGAACAATGGACATTAGAAACAGCACTAAATCGCTATGAATTAGACAAAATTAGGCATCATCTTACCAGTATCAATATCTTAGAAACCCAATTAAAAGGCTCTCCAGCACGACTTTATTATCGGATCAACCACAAAGTATTGAATAACTTCTTAGATGCCATTAAAAAAGGCTCTTTCACATCCATTAGACCAAAGAACAAGAATACAAAAAAATACTCTCAAATCTCTGAGTCTGTTGACGGTCAACAAACTGACTCAGTTTGCTTACCCTCAACAAACTTGTCTGCTGAGGGTCAACAAGCTAGTCCGATGACCGTCAACAATCCCAGTTGCTCACGGTCAACAAACTCTATATATATAGAATCTACAGAGATTACTTCAAAGATTACTTCAGAGATTACACACAATGCGCCCCTGGCTTCGCCACCCGCGCCCCCCACCCAAGAGAGTGTGTGAAAAAGAAGAACTTGATTTAATAACGCAAGAAATTGAACTCGAAGAACCAACTCCAGAAAAACCAACCCCAGAAGAACCAACCCCAGAAGAACCAACCCCACAACAACCCACTTCGTTGTTAAAAAAATCCGATTCTTCGCAACAAACCGATAATCCCTCAAGAGGATCAACTATTGCGGGGGGGTCGTTCGAGAAACGCGAACAAGCGAATAAGCTGCAACTAACCTGTCCCTACAAGACAGCCCGGAACGTAAAAGAACTGATTGATGCTTGGTTAACAGACCCAACTGCCATGAGTGATGATTCTGTACCACTGCTTGTTAGAGACTCAATCAAGTGGAATTGCTGGGTTTTACCTTGGCGCAATGGAGAGCGAAAGCTGAATAACTTGTACCAGAACTTCAACCCCATAGTCGTGGACTTCCTGGCACAAGAATTAGCCACTAAATCGAAACGCTCCGCACGACAGGAAGTAGATCATGCGATCGCAGTCATGAACACCTGGGAAAAAACCAAAGGGGGATGGACGAACCTGATGCAGCGCTATAACCAAGCTCATAGTGCCGAAACTCAACGCCTTGCCCAACAAAAAGCCATACAAACGGCTCATGCTGCCCCTAATGAGTTGAGGGCAGTACTACCCGAAATTAGACAAGCGCGGAGATTTACCAAAACAGAATTCAGGAGTAAGGAGTCAGCATTCAGAATTGAAGCTTGTGCAGCGGCGGGATGAATCATCGCTTCAAACAAGAAATTTCTTGTTAATTCTGACTTCTAAATTCGATTTACAAAAAAATAGCATAGCAGGAGAAAAAGTGATGTTTTCACCAGATTTTGCCCCAGATAACGTAGTTTCAATGCCTAACCACTTACCACCCCAGGCGATAGAAGCTGAAGAAGTAGTACTCGGTGGCATTTTGTTTGACCCGGAAGCGATCGCTCGTGTGATTAAGATTTTGCAACCAGAGGATTTTTACGTCAGTTCGCACAAGAACATTTACCAAGCCGCAGTCAGATTGCACCAGTCTCAGCAACCAACGGATTTATTGTTTGTCACCAGTTGGCTGGAATCTCATGGACTGTTGCATAATGTTGGCGGGAGAAATAAACTTGCGTCCTTGCTTAACTCTTGTGTGTCAGCAGTTAACATCGATGCCTTAGCAGAGTTAATTCGAGAAAAAGCGCAATTGAGAGCGGTAATCCAAACGGCTTTACAAATGGCGCGTACAGCGATGGATGCCCCTTTAACTGAAATGACTGCTACTTCAGTCATCGAAATGGGACAACAAAAACTTTTAGAGTTGCGCCAATTAACTGTCCCTTGTCAGATGAAGCTAATGGCTGACATCATTCCTGACGTTTATGCCGAGATTGAGGCTTCCAATAACGGTGAAGATGCGATTGAGGTAAACGTCCCAACTGGATTTTATGATTTGGATTCCGTAATTGGCGGGATGCCCTTCGGTGCTTTGACCGTTGTTGGAGGTCGCGGCGGCATCGGCAAGTCCACCTGGGCATTAGATATTGGCATTCGGGCTGCTGCTAGCGGCTTAACAACCGCTTATTTCGCTTTAGAGATGTCTGCCTCACAAATGGTCAAAAAGACCCTCGCAAGGTTGGCAGCGCCCCATGTTCCTGCTGACTTGCTTTTTAAACGCAATGCACTTCGGGAATCTCACTGGAATCCGTTCATAATTTACTAACGTTTGCTAACAAACTGAAATCTTCTTGCTTCATCCTGGTAGTGTCGGCACTCACCAGTCCACAAGCTGACACGGCGTGACTCGCCGCGTTTTTGAGATTGATCGCTGCATTCAAGTCTCTGTCAAGACTGAATCCACAATGCTCACAATTGAATACTCTTTCTGATAGGGAAAGCACTTCTTTTTTAACATTGCAATTCGAGCAGGTTTTACTAGAAGGCATCCAGCGATCAACTATTACGAGCTTTGACCCGTACAACTTGGTTTTATATTCCATCTGGCGACGGAACTCGTAAAATCCCATGTCCTGCACAGCCTTGGCTAGCTTTCTATTTGCCATCATCCCGGACACGTTTAAGTCCTCAATTACTACCGTGCTGTGGTTCTTGGCAAGGTAGGTAGTGAGTTTATGAATTGTGTCTTTGCGAATGTTAGCTATGCGTTGGTGCAGTCGTGCAATCCTGGCTTGTGCTTTTTTCCAGTTAGCCGAACCAACTTGCTTATGTCGGTTCAACCATTGGAGTCTAGATAGCTTTGCCTCCGTTTCGCGGTAGGATTTCGCGCCTTCAAATACAACTCCTGTCGATAAAGTAGCGAGAGACTTAACGCCCAAATCAACGCCAACAACGTCAACAATCTTGGGAGTGTTTGCTTGCTCTACCTCCATGCGAAACGAGATATACCAACGGTTAGCAGTGCGACTAATGGTCACAGATTTAGGTTGAACCTGGGGCAAACTTTCATAAGTTTTGAGTACACCCAGTTTCGGAAGTTGGATTTTGTGAGTACTGCGAATTTTGATTGTTCCGTCCAATTCAAATGAATCACTCCTTCCCTTCTTCTTGAATCTTGGAGCGCCTGACACTTTCTTAAAGCACCTATCCCAAGAAGAACGCAGGTCTCGTAACGCATACTGCGGCGCACACTTTGACGATTCAAAGTACCACGGGTTTTCTGGCTTCACCAACGCAACCAACCACTTATGCAGGTCAATGGCAGATGGAAATTTAATCTTTTCGTTTGGATTCGCTTCGTTGTAATCAAGAATTTGCTTGGTTAGGTCCAATCCCCAGTTCCACGCATGACGCGCTACGCCAGAATGCTTTAATAACTCTGTGCGCTGCTTATTGTTAATTTTTAGCTCTGTCTTAAATGCTAATAACATATATACATTGTACAGCATATTGACAGACGATGAAAGACGAAAGAAAGGTGACAATAAGAATTCCACAACAAGAGTTGGATTTATTAGAGGCATACTGTGAACAAGTCTCAAGGACTAAATCAGATGTGTTGCGCGACTTTATTCGTACCCTGTCAAAGAAAGTTAGTAAAAGTGAGTGATTGTTAGCTTATGGGGTGCTGTTAGCCAACCTTTGGCTCAAGCTTGTGCTGATGCGATGGCACTACCATTTTGGTTAAATGACAACCCCGTAATCACCACATCACAAATCAAAGGTGATTTGCAAGATATACAAGCTCGTTGCGGTTCAGTCAGTTTGGTGATTGTGGACTATGTGCAGTTGATTGAACCAATGCGCCGTGAACGTGGCGAAAACCGCGTGCAAGAAATCGACTCCATCTTGAAACAACTCAGGGCGATCGCTAAACAATTCAATTGCGCTGTCTTGGGTTTAGCGCAGTTAAAAAGAGAAGTTGATTCCCGTTCCGAAAAGCGTCCAACCAAAGCTGATTTTCGAGAATCTGGAGGATTTGAACAAGAAGCTGCTGTGATGTTGGGTTTATACCGAGAAGATTACTACGACAAACAGACCACCCAAAAAGGCATTTTTGAAGTCTCAGTTTTGAAAAGTCGGTTTAGTAGTGAGACAACTGTTAATCTCTTGTTCGACGAAAGATTTGGACAGTTTAAGAACTTAGCTAAGTCTCAATATTAAATACAACAGGAGTTCACCTGAGCATTGTAAGTGTTCATGCAAGTAGCGCTCCAGCGATGGAATCAGCCAAAAGATATAACAATTAAAAAAGTAATGTTGGTTTAGTCTAAATTCAAAAAGAGGAGAAGATTATGATGAAGATAAATTTTCTGACCATTGACAAAGTAAACAAAATCATTGAGCTTGCTAAGAACTAAATCTTCATTGAAATAAGGATGAAAGAAATTGAGTTACGATAATACTGCCAAGTATTTAGCTGAATTGTATCCAGCAGAGTTTGCCAAGTGGTTGCTACCAGATAAGAATACAGAAGTTACAGTACTTAAAACTGAACTTTCAATAGAGCCAATCCGCGCAGATTATGTCACATTTTTGCAAACAAGTAGTCGGATTTTGCATATTGAGTTTCAGACTCTCCCCAAATCTAATCCGCCAATTCCTTTGCGGGTATTAGACTATTACGTGAGATTGAAACGGCAATATAACATACCAGTAACCCAAGTCGTGATCTTCTTGCAACAAAGTAGTGACCCTATTGCATTTACTGAAGAATACACAGATGAGTTCACAAGTCACCGTTATCAAGTTATACGGTTATGGGAACAAGATTCAGCTTTGTTTCTGGATAATCCAGCGTTACTACCTCTTGCGCCTTTAACTCGAACTGATTCACCTGCCGCTTTATTATCCCAAGTAGCTCAAAATATCGCTAGAATTCCAGATAAGGATGAAAGGCAGAATATTGCTGGATGTACAGAAATATTTGCAGGGTTAAGGTTTGAAAAAGATTTAATTCGTCAATTTTTACGGGAGGATATTATGCAGGAATCTGTTATCTATCAAGATATTTTGCAAAAAGGGGAACAACGTGAAGCTTTCCGCTTTTTGAATCGATTATTAAGTCGGCGTTTCGGTGAAATTGAACCATCAATTATTGAACGAGTTAGAGTATTGCCTGTTGATCAATTGGAAGCGTTAGGTGAAGCTTTCTTAGATTTTGTATCTGCTGATGAATTGCTCAATTGGTTAGACCAGCAACCAAATAATCACTAATTCATAATGACGCTTGATGGCTTGCTAACGTAATTCGTAATTAGAAATTAAATTACGAATTACTTTAACAGCCTCTGCTCTACACCAATATTAACTAACTCTAATCTGCTCACACTTCATTAATGATTAGTTGATAAACACAAAAAAGCCGGAGGGGTATGGACACAATCCTCGGCTTTCATGAATCAAAGAATATACAACTATGATGGTGTATTACATTCAATGTTTCCTGACTATTAGGGATAGGTCTTACTCTCCCAAAAGGAGAAGTTTTATTTTATCAAAAGATAGAACTGAATTCTGATAGTAGAAATCGTGGATAAAATACAAAGTTTTTTCAAAAGTAATAAAAGGGATTGCCGCCACAAGAAAGCAACGGACTCCAATCAAAGATATATCCACATCCGGCGATCGCGGAAGAAAGACGCATACATTCAATTACTGGAGTTTTGAAACTCATGAAAGCGCTATCTGTTCGTCAGCCTTGGGCATGGGCAATTATTTATGCTCTCAAAAATATTGAAAACCGAGGCTGGCCCATTCATTATCGCGGCGACATTCTGATTCACGCTGCAAAAACCTGTACCAAAAAAGAGTACCAGTTAGCGAGAGAATTTTGCCAAGGGATGGGGGTAGTAATCCCAGAGTTAATCTCTCTACGTCGTGGACAAGTCATCGGTATCGTCACAATAGTTGACTGCCAATTTTCACAAGTTGCGTCTGGCTGGGGAATGCCTGGGCAGTACCACTGGAAGCTGGAGAATCCACGCGAGATTACACCGATTCCTTACATTGGGCGGTTGGGAATTTTTGAAATACCCGATGATTTGGTCATGGAGGTGGCTGCATGACTAAAACAGTAATAGCTGAGTTATCTGCAATACCCGAAAAATTCTTAGAGAAAGGGGTCAAAGCCTCGCAAGGGGAACCAGTCGGATGTCTTTATCCGTACCTCGAAACTAAAAAGCTACTTGATGGCTCAAACGCTTTTTATCCCCGTGTGATTGGTGAACGTGACCCAAATGACCCCTTTTGTTGGCGATGGGGGTTTAATTGTCAGGAAAAACACAACGGCGTTTAGAAGGGTAAAAGTATAGGCTCAATGTTTGGATTTTCCGGCTCTTGTGCTGGTTTGAGGGCTGGCTTTGGTTTATCGGGAGTTGTGGGGGTGAGTCTTTTGCGCTTGGAGGTTGGTTGGTTCATGCTACCACCTCCAGACTGTAGGTGGTTGAGACAGTATTGAGTTGTGTCATGATAAGGGAAGAGTTTTCTAATGTATCCCCAGCCTCACGAGAACGTTGGGGTTTTTCATCTACTTCTTATATATTTGCATTTCTTCTTAAATGGCTAAACACAAGAAAAAGCAAAAGAATGTCCCACCGTGGTTGGCGCACGAGAATCTGTTTATCCCTAAAACTGGCCAGCAAATAACTACAGATGCAGGCTGGGAAAAAATATTATTTGATGATGCTGCTAAATTTTTTAGCAACCAAACCATTCAAGATTGGCACGAATCTTTCATTGAAGGGTTTGATGATATCTCTGATTTACTATTGGCACAGGGTGTAGATATCGATTTAGAAGATGAAGCTGCTGTAGATAACTTTTTGGATAACTACAAGCCTCAACATATCAATGTAGTTATAGCTAAAGCTGTCTATAATATTCATTCTTGGGCCAGAGTTCTACTAATTTCCACTCCTGAAGATGAAGAATACTATTTTCACAACCATGAGATTGAGGCAATTCGTTTAGGCATTGGGTTGCGAAGGTATCTAAACTTAGACATTCCAGTAATTAATGATTGTCAAGATGCTGTGAGATATCTGCAAGGTAAATACCCGAACATCGCTTGGCAACCTAGACATTGTGTTTCGGTTGCTCATCGCCTGAAAATTGCTCAAGCCACCAAGGTCTACAACGAACAAACCTGGGATGAGGAGTGGAGCGAAGTTCTGGATGAAGAATTAATTGTATCCGCTCGGTAAATCGGGGTAGAAACAAAAAATCAGAATTTAAATTGGGCGATCGCTTACGTTAGGCGCACTTTCACAAAAATACTCTACTGAGCTATTCACATCAATAGAGTATATAAATTTACTATAATCATCTTTTCCAAATTCAGCTTATACTTTGATAACTATTTATACCTCTGTGTAAGTACTGCAAATCTTACCTACAGCAATC
This sequence comes from Nostoc sp. CALU 1950, assembly GCF_051172895.1. Lineage (NCBI taxonomy): Bacteria > Bacillati > Cyanobacteriota > Cyanophyceae > Nostocales > Nostocaceae > Nostoc > Nostoc sp. CALU 1950. The sequence goes on from NZ_JBDNJQ010000113.1 coordinate 10,282, forward strand.
ATCCCAGAAGAGACAAACTTTCGGCAAAATGCCTCTGATTCGCTGATAAGTTCTTGTATTCTGGGATATCCGTTCTTGGTGGAAAGCCGAATGATTCCTATAGATATGAAACGACTCATCAAAAAAAACCCTAACCCAGTTCGCAAGAAAGCAGAAGTAACCCTACCACCCACTGAACCCATTGAGATGCCTGAGAACTTAGATATCTCTGAACCGGTGATTGAACCAAATCCACCTGTGTACATTGAAGACTACGTTTCCGAATCCGAATACATTTCTGAACACTATCGCCCCCTCCTCTCTGTGGGTAACTCCGGGTGGCAACCGTCTGATGTGTGGCGTGAGTTGAGGGTTGATGATTTTTGTCGGTGAGCAGCATCTAAAACTTGTATAATCCTACTATAGGTACATTCAAGTTTCTGTTGATAAATGCTATTGTCTGGCATGACAGAGTTAAAAGAACTGCCTTTATGGATTCACCTGTGGTATTGATCAATGTCTTCTCTGTTCCTCAAGGTTTGGAAGATGAATTTCTTCGCAAATGGAATCAGACTGCTCTGTTGATGAAAAATGAGCCAGGGTTTATCGATACAAAGTTACATCGCAGTCTTGACCCAAGCGAGAGATTTCAATTTATTAATATTGCAAAATGGTCTAGTAAAGAAACATGTCTTTCGGCATTCTCTAAACGCATTTCCCAAAATGAGATTTTTGAACAACAATTACCCATTGAAGCTAATCCTGCCCTTTATCAAATTGAAGCAGAGTATTAAATCTCAAAACAGAATTTAGAGGAATCGTAATTCAGCCATGATTACTGAAAATGATGATTCAGTGGATGCAGTCAATGAACTGGTAAGAAAAATATCTATTAAAGAAACTCAGCTAAGAATAGCCCAAGAGTCGAATCTCATTCAGACTGCTGAAGCGTTAGAAAACCAACTATCCCAATTACAACAAGAATTGGGAGATAATTCAGACACACAATTGCAGTCACTAATGAGCTTGTAAAATGCTTACGACGGTAACTGAGCTTCTTGTACTGAGCGCAGTTAAAGTATTGAGAAGTGTGGGCTATACTCTACGCTAAAAAATAATGCCTGCATTTTGAAATAGTGGCAGTTGAATAACTTGGGTTTGTTTTTGATTATCCAGGTTAGACAAAGAAATCCCCAACAAGCTAATACTAAGATTCTCCAGTTCAATCGACTCAAACAGTGCTTTGGCTATCTCAAAAATCGTAGAGAGTTCGCTGATGGGAGCAAGCATTGTCTTACTACGGGTTAACTGCTGATAGTCAGAAAACTTGACTTTCAGGGTTAATGTGCGGCCTCGCGTTTCGTGCTGCTCTAACCGTTGCTCGACGATTTGGGCAATCTGTTCGAGTTCTTGTAACATCTGGCTGATATCGCTTAAGTCTTGTGCAAATGAGGTTTCTGCACCAATCGATTTGCGAATTCGATTAGCCTCAACTGGGCGGTCATCTTCTGCTCTGGCAATCTTGTAGTAATAATTACCTGCTTTACCAAAATGCTGTGTTAGCTCAGTCAGCGATCGCGTTTTCAAATCTGCGCCAGTATGAATGCCAAGTGAATGCATCTTCGCCGCCGTGACCTCTCCAATCCCGTGGAACTTCTCGATCGGCAGCTGTTCTACAAAGGCGATCGCTTGCTCTGGTAAAATCACCGTTAGTCCATTCGGCTTATTCTGCCCTGATGCCATTTTTGCTAGAAACTTGTTAATCGATACGCCTGCGGTTGCCGTCAACTGGGTTTCTTGGAAAATCGCAGTTTTAATATGTCTTGCGATAGTAGAAGCGTAGGGGATGTTTTGCCTATTCTCAGTAACGTCAAGGTATGCTTCATCTAGTGCAACTCCTTCCACTAAATCACTGTAGCGTTTGAATATGGCGTGGATTGCAGTGGAAATCTCTCGGTAAACGTCGAATCTCGGTCTGACAAAGATAAGCCCAGGACATTTAGCGATCGCAGTTATTGAAGGCATTGCTGAGTGAATGCCAAACTTACGAGCTTCATAACTGGCGGCTGCAACTACGCCTCGCTGATTCGGACTGCCACCGACTACTAACGGTTTGCCCCGGTAGCTAGGGTTGTCCCTCTGTTCCACCGATGCGTAGAAGGCATCCATATCAACGTGAATAATCTTTCTCACTTGGAAGCAGAGTGAAGCATTAGAAAGTTGGACTGGTAGGAGAAAAATTTTGCAACCTGTGAACTGGACGATAAGCCTGACGGCATGGCTAACGCTTACCGCAGATTGAATTAACGTGCAATGTCAATAGGTCATGCTCTCAGTCTTGGACAAGGCATTGCACTGTCAGAAATCTTCAGTGGAGCAACTGTACTCAAGAGAGCTTACGAGTTTTTGCCAACCCCAAAGTGGAATTTTCAAAGCTAATAGCTTACTTTTACCCAAATCTATTGGATTTGGCCGACTTGACACGCTACCGTTTCTAAGTAGACATTGAAATTTGAGACTACTTGTTATACCAAGCTTTGCGCCACTGTTTCATTTGGTTAATCTCTGCTTCTTGCGCTTTGATAATTTCTTGAGCCAAGTTTTTAATTTCAGGACGTTGAGACTTTTGCAAGGCATCTTTCGCCATAACTACAGCTGATTCATGATGAGGAATCATCGCGTTGATAAAGCGCAGGTCAAATTCTGCATCAGCTGCACCCAAGTCCATGTTCATCATCATGGACTGCATTTGATCAGGTGACATCTCCATCATGTGACCCATTTTGGCATCATAAGCCATTGGTTTATCTCCCGCTTTGGGATACCAAGCTGTACGCCACTGTTTCATCTGCGTAATTTCTTGGTTTTGTGATTTGATAATTTCGTCTGCTAACTTTTTGATCTGTGGGCGTTGCGATTTCTGCTGTGCAACATTCGCCATTACCGTTGCTCCCTGATGGTGCGGAATCATCGCATCAATAAAGCGCAAATCATAGTTAGCATCGGCTGGGCCTAAATCCATTGCCATGCTGTGGTTCATCATGCCACTACCCTGATTCATCATGCCGTCATGGTTCATCGGTTGCTTATCGCTAGTATCGATAGCAGTGTTAGTAGGGTTTGGTGCTTGGCTTTGGTTTTGGGAAGTGGGCGTAGAACAGGCTGTCAAAACGCTGCTGGAAAAAGAAGCGATCGCTACCAAAGCAAATTTCAAAAAGCTGTTTCTCAGAGTAAGGAGTTGCATAGGGATGATTATAATTTCCTGATTCAATTCTAAAATCTCTAGCTAGCTGGAGAATCAATCATTTAGGTGATCTATCTTTTGCTTGGGTAATAAAGTTGCCCAGATAACTAGTTATTCACAAAGCGACTGTTGCACTTAATAAATAGTTTGACAGCCAAAAATGAAATCAGGATGAAATCAAATGTTGACGCTAGTGGTACAGATATACGAATGCATATCAACATGAAATCTGCATGAAATCCTTATACTCCAGTAGCTAGAAATATTTATTACATCATTAATATGACGCTAATGCACCGACAAAGCTGCATCTAAAATGTGCTTTAAAAATTCTTTTGATGGCCTCTTGACTCTCCAGTTCACTGGAGCATTCAAAATGAAATCAGTTAGATGTTAGTTAGCGCCACTTAGTAACTGGAGCAGTCAGATGGAGAATACAACACTTAAACTGCGCGGCATGAGTTGTGCCTCTTGTGCCAGCAGCATTGAAGACGCGATTAATTCTGTCCCCGGTGTCGATGAATGTATTGTGAATTTTGGAGCAGAACAGGCAACAGTTAAATATGACCCTAAAAGAACTGATTTAGAAGCTATTCAAGAAGCAGTAGATGCAGCAGGTTACTCTGCTTACCCACTCCAAGAACAAAACCTAATGGCGGGAGAAGACGATGTGGAGAAAAGACATCGCTTAAGAGAATCCCGCGATTTAATGCGAAAAGTGGCGGTGGGAGGCATCATTAGCACTGTGTTGGTTATAGGTTCACTGCCTATGATGACAGGGTTGCACTTACCCTTTATCCCAGCATGGTTGCATAATCCTTGGGTGCAGTTGATACTCACTACTCCAGTACAGTTCTGGTGTGGTTACTCTTTCTACATCAATGGTTGGAAAGCTTTAAAACGTCATGCTGCCACAATGGATACCCTAATTGCTTTGGGTACAAGTGCAGCATATTTTTATTCGCTATTTCCCACATTATTTCCCAGCTTTTTCATCAATCAGGGGTTAACACCAGATGTATATTATGAAACTGCTGCTGTCGTCATTACCCTGATTTTGCTAGGCAGACTATTTGAAAATCGTGCTAAAGGACAAACCTCAGAAGCTATCCGTAAGCTGATTGGGTTACAAGCTAAAACAGCGCGTTTGATTCGCAATGGACGAGAAGTAGATGTCCCAATTGAAGAAGTAATTATTGGAGATGTGATACTGGTTCGTCCTGGCGAGAAAATTCCTGTTGACGGGGAAGTAATTGAGGGAGCATCCACAATTGATGAAGGGATGGTAACAGGGGAAAGCGTGCCTGTCAAAAAGCAAGCAGGCGATGAAGTGATTGGAGCTACTATTAACAAAACTGGGAGTTTCAAGTTTCGAGCGACACGCGTCGGAAGTGATACTGTGCTGGCGCAGATTGTTCAATTAGTACAGCAAGCACAGGGTTCTAAAGCCCCAATTCAAAGATTAGCAGACCAAGTAACTGGATGGTTTGTACCTGCGGTGATTGCGATCGCACTGCTCACTTTCATCATTTGGTTTAATTTTACAGGTAATGTGACTTTGGCGCTAATCACCACAGTCGGAGTACTAATTATCGCCTGTCCTTGTGCGCTCGGTCTAGCCACACCAACTTCTGTAATGGTAGGAACGGGTAAAGGTGCAGAAAATGGCATTTTGATTAAAGGTGCTGAAAGCTTAGAATTAGCGCACAAAATCCAAACAATCGTGCTAGATAAAACTGGAACCATCACTCAAGGTAAACCAACAGTTACGGATTTTGTCACCGTCAATGGTACAGCTAATGGTAATGAGATGAGGTTGGTGCAACTTACGGCATCTGTGGAACGCAATTCTGAACATCCGTTGGCAGAAGCTGTTGTCAGATATGCCCAATCTCAAGAAGTGGAATTAGCTCCGGTCAAGGAATTTGAGGCAATTACAGGCAGTGGTGTACAGGGTATAGTTTCTGGTCATCTTGTGCAAATTGGTACGCAACGATGGATGTCAGAATTAGGCATTGATGCTCAAGGCTTACAACAAGATAAAGAGCGTTTGGAGTATCTGGGTAAAACCGCGATTTGGATCGCGGTTGACGAACAAATTCAGGGATTGATGGGTATTTCTGATGCCATCAAACCTACCTCCATACAGGCAATTCGCGCTTTGCAAAAACTGGGTTTAGAGGTAGTTATGCTCACAGGTGATAATTACCGTACCGCAGAAACCATTGCTCGTGAAGTTGGTATCAAGCGTGTTTTGGCAGAAGTCCGCCCCGACCAAAAAGCTGCTACAGTGCAGAAATTGCAATCGGAAGGAAAGATTGTGGCAATGGTTGGTGATGGTATTAATGATGCACCAGCGTTAGCCCAAGCGGATGTAGGAATGGCAATTGGCACCGGGACAGACGTAGCGATCGCCGCTAGTGACATCACGCTCATCTCTGGTGACTTGCGAAGCATTGTCACTGCCATTCAACTCAGCCGCGCTACGATTCGTAACATTCGTCAAAACCTATTTTTTGCTTTCATTTACAACGTTGCCGGCATTCCAATTGCCGCTGGTATTCTGTTCCCTATTTTTGGTTGGTTGCTTAACCCCATCATTGCAGGTGCAGCAATGGCATTTAGCTCGGTTTCAGTGGTTACGAATGCCCTACGCCTGCGTAAATTTCAAGCTAAACCAGTAGGATAAAGAGGTAGCAAATGTTGAGTAAAGTAATTCTTAGCAGTATAGCAAGCTTGGCATTGGCATTCAATGTTGCCTCAAGTAAAGTAGTTGCACAGATGAATCATCAAATGCCAACTACCGAGCGGTCGCAGACAACTCAGTTCAGCCGTATTGAGCAACCATTCTGGGTAAAAGGTGCAGTTACAACAGCCGGGTTGGGGTTAATCGGACTAGAAATTTGGTGGTTTCTCCTAAGTAAACCAAAGTCCCAAAAGGCCGAAGCCCATGATGGTATTCAAGAAATTGATATTACTGTAGATGGAGGCTATGAACCTAGTCGAATTCTAGTCAATGCAGGTCAAAGAGTCCGCCTTAATTTCCTACGTCGCGATCCTAGTAGTTGTCTTGAAGAAATACGCCTACCTGATTTCCATATCGCCAAAAACCTACCACTTAACGAAGTCACATCCATTGAGTTCACACCCGACAAGCCAGGTACTTATACTTTCAACTGCGGTATGAATATGTTCCGAGGAGTGATAGAAGTTCAACCTCCTGACTCGACTGCAAAAGTAACCCCAGTAACTATTTCTCAAGCTACTCACCATATTCAACCAGAGCTTTCTGTGCCTACAGAGTCAGCAACAAAAGCAGTGAAAACACTAGAAGGTACTCAAGAAGCGACTGTTACGGTTGAAAAAGGTTACAAACCGGAACGAGTAATTGTAGAGGTAGGACAACTAGTAAGATTGGACTTCCAACGTCACAATTTGAGCAAGTGTTTTGATAAATTGCTAATACCGGACTTTGACTTAGCCGTTGACCTTGCTCCTAACCAAACCACTTCAGTGGAATTTACACCTAAGTATCCTGGTGAATATCAGTTCACCTGCGGGATGAAAATGTATCGTGGTGTTGTGGAAGTAAAGCCTGCCACATAATCCAGTAGCAAATAATTAACAAGATAATGCTGTTCTCACTTGACTCTCCAGCTAACTGGAGAGTTTAAGATAAGGTAAATACATTTATATAGCATGAGAGCAGCTAAGTATGTTAGTCCAAGAAGCGCCAAAACTCATTGGTAATGTTGCCAAGTCTAGCGGTGTACCTATTAAAACTATTCGTTACTATGAAGAACTTGGTCTACTCAGGTCATTAGGGAGAACCGAGGGTGGATTTAGATTATTTAACTCTGATGTTTTGGAGCGACTCCACTTTATCAAACGTGCCCAAAGTCTGGGATTGACTTTATCAGAAATTAAGGATTTTTTGAATGTTCACGACGGAGGTGAATTACCATGCGTACATATAAAAGCTAAACTGCAAGATAAGATAACAGCCATTGATGAACAAATTCAGCAATTACTTATTCTGAGACAAGAATTATCAGGGCTAGTTTCTGGTTGGGAGACAATACCTGAAAATCCTGAACAAACAATTTGTCCTATTATTGAAAGAAATTAAACAATCAAGCTGTCCGTTTGATTTTTTGTCAGCATATCAACGCATTAATCTAAGTTGATATGCTGATTTTATATTGATATAAATTATTTATAAATAAATTAGTTGTTTTTTCAATTTTACCTCTTGACTCTCCCGTAAGCTGGAGAGATTAAACTAATTTTAGTTGAGTAGATTAATCGTATATCTACTCAACGATTTTCAGAAAATTAGTTATCCTCAATAAGGAATTTAATCCTATGACGCTGCAACTAACGGTTCCCAAACTGGCTTGTTCTGCTTGCGCGAATACTATCACCAAAGCAATTCAATCAATTGATTCTACAGCAACAGTGCAAGCTGATACAAAAACAAAAATTGTCAGTATAGAAACTCAAGCACCTGAAACTAAAATTAAAGAAGTAATAGCTGCCATAGGCTATCCATCTGTTTAGGTTTTTGAGTTTATTCTACTATCAGTAGTCAGCATTGAATGAACTGCTGATAGTCAAATATTCATTTCAGAAAAGTCCTTCTGCTTTTAGAAGAGAGGTGACTTATATGAGTTTACTTTTTCTGATTCCACTGACGATTGGTTTAGCAGTTAGTTATTTGTTTAAAAATTCTAGTGACGACATGGCAGAATTAACAAGTTTATCTACAGTTGCTTGCCTAATTGTCAGTTTAATATTAGCACCTTGGCAACTAAAAGTTGTGGTTCTAATGCTTGCCATATTAACTCCCCAGACACATTGATACTTTTGAATAACTTCAATTATTAAAAAATGGAGCAAAATCAATGAATCGATTTCTGAATGCAATTGCTATAACTACTACTTTGATACTGGCTCAAAGTTGCTCCTTATTAGTTAGAGACGAAGGGAAACCAATATCTGCTGCCACACATCAGCATGAGGAGCATTCGATGGGTGAGATAAATCACAGAGAACATTCAACAAGTGGCGCGGGTGATGAGAAGAAAGCATTGACTCAGGCAAAACTCAAAGTTCTAAGCATCATTACCCCCAATAAAAGTATTCCTATATTGATTGATGTTCAAGATTTGGATGGGAAAGCGATCGCCAAATTTGACACTTTCCAAGAAAAGCTAATGCACCTCATTCTTGTCAGCGATGATCTTCAGTTTTTCAGTCATCTTCATCCCACATATAAGGAAAATGGGCAGTTTGAAGTTACAGCCCGTTTTCCGCAAGCAGGCAATTACACATTTTTTAGTGACTACAAACCTGCTGGTCAAACAGAACAAATTTCAGTGTTGAAAACACAAGTTCCTGGAAACAGTATTGCAGCCCCAGAAATTAACCTAAATCGCAGTAAAACGTTCAATGATATTAAAGTTAATCTTGCTATTTCTGAACTTACTGTAAAAGCGGGTAAAGAAGTCAGTTTAATGTTTAAATTACAAGATGCTTCTAACAATCAACCGCTTACAGACTTGCAGCCATACTTAGGAGAAAAAGGACATTTAGTTATCCTGCGACAGTCAACTTCATTAACAGCAGCAGATTACATTCATGCTCACGCGCTAAAAGATGCTCCTGCTGGACAGGTTCATTTTATGACTAGCTTTCCTCAACCAGGAAAGTATAAGCTCTGGGGTCAGTTTAATCACAATGGCAAAATCATCACTGCTGATTTTTGGATCAATGCTGTTTAATTTAGCTGATGTTTTATTAGTAAAACGAGAAGTGCAAAATTAAAATTCTTGTGTTTCTAACTTTATATGTACATAGTACCCTATGAGAATTTACCATCCAAATGGGTGGTAAATCTCTGCTTATTACTACTTCTAATTTAGGGGTTTGAAAGTACTGCTGTTGTCGGTTAACCCATAATATTGCCGTTAAAACCTGCTTATGCCGATCGCTCAAGTGGGAGCATCCCCGAACATGATCACCAAAAGTGGACAAGACCCGGTTTAGTTTGTAATTGGTAACGCCTTTGCGTTTATCTAGCCATGTGTGCAGTCAGATGAATACTCTTTATTGATTGGTTTCCTCTGTTGCTAGGTTTTGCAGTATATCTTGCACCTCTTGTGGAGAGGTATGTTGCTGTAACGCTGTCCAGCAATGCCCTTGACTATTGCTCGCCAAGATTTGGATTTGACTACTGCTCAACAAGACTTGACTGGATAATTGGCTCCGCACTTGGCGTAATGCATTCATACAAGGTGGACAGTCACAACCAAACAGCGCAACCGCAGCATCGCTCTCCGCTGCACTGAAATCCATTAAAGGCTCTTCGATCAAATTTTCAGTCGAAGATGCAGCGTTAGTTTCACCATTCTGGAACGCTAGCCTTGTTTCTAAGAAACTCATGCCAGAATCTACAGGTACATTGCATGAGGTTTGAACAAAAGCAGGCGTTCTTGTTTCAGCCGCATGGGTTAAACTTGGCATCAGCACCATCATTAGCATTGAGCTTGCAAGCGTAGGAATCGTAGCCCAGTTTAGTAAAATTCGATGGTTCATTCAACAAACTCCTCAACCAGTCCAAGAGTATAGCTGCTCAATGATAGATTATTTTAGTAATTTTGATGCAATTCAGCAATAACCTATTTGGTGCAGCAAACTGAATTCCTGGCCTGAAACGTTGCTTTTTAAAATTAATTAACTTCATGAATAATTTTCGGGCTTCTCCAGTCAGTTTCCCTATAGCTAGTTGAATTTCTTGCTAATTTTTCTTTTCCTAAAGTAACAAAAGAGGGATAAGAGTGATGAGTTTACCGAAAAAGATTAGGTAACAAATAGGTAGCCCCAGTATATAAAAGGTAAAAGGCAAAAGCGAAAAACAAGGTATTCAAAACGGTGGCTACGTAGCCTAAGCACATCAATATGCCGTCAGATTCGATAGTTGCAACCGCTAAGAGTAACATTCCCACAGCAGGAATAGGATTGGTAGCAGGAGGATATGGCGACATTAGTAATATTGCCAACCAAGTGAGACATATCCCATTAAACCGCCAAGTTAATGGATTTTCGGCAACCTTCTGAAAACGCGGACGGGAGATTTTTTCTAAGACTTTGGTGACACGTTGTAAATTTTTCAACAGTGTTTGAGCAAACCAATTAGGGAATTTAAGGCTGGCAATTTTTTTCGGGAGCCACGGTGTACGCCTCCCCAAAGCCATCTGTCCTGACATCAACAAGCAAGCTACACCAAGAGGAGTGCTTAATCCCGGTGGCGTGGGTATTAAAAATGGTAATACCAACAATGCAATCACTAAGCTAAAACCTCGTTCTGAGGTTTCTGAAATCACGTCACCCAGAGTCAGAGGTTTTTCAGCTAAATGTTGCAATAATGACTTTATATCTTGAGAAAATTTTAGGGTCATAACGCTTCAGGTAATGGGTATTGATCAAATAATTCATCAAGCTTTACTGTAATCCAGACCCATAGTTTTGTGTCTGCATATTTTGGCATCAGTATTTTAGTGATTTTCTGGTAGTAGTATTAGCTGCATTTATGATTTAGCAATATTATGATTACGGAGGTTTAAACTAATACACTAGTCTTAAGTGAATTAAATAACACAGAAAAATAAGTAAAAAACTAGAGAATTTAAATCATAGGGCAGATAAACTGAAGCTTATTCCTCAAGTTCTTGAATACTTATTGCGACATATTAATAGTGATTTTGGTCAAATTATTCTACTGGTCATACTCTCTAGTACTAGCAAGACATTTAGGTTGAATTTGCTATGTTTGGAGAAAGAATCATCGTATTAACTGTACCAATTCAACGCCTGGAGGACGAGACAATATTTTGCTAGACTACCCTTGGCATCATCTACCTGTTGAGAAAGTTACCCAACTTCTAGGCAGTGATATAGAAGCGGGTCTATCGGTAGAAGAAGTAGCGAGACGACAAACTCGCTTTGGGTTAAATCAATTCACGCAAGGTAAAGAGCAGAGTGCTTGGCTGCGGTTTTTTCAACAGTTTCATCAACCAATCCAGTATATTTTGCTGGTAGCAGCACTTATGACGGCACTGTTTAAGGATTGGCTCGATGCTGGCGTTATTTTAGCTGTGGCGCTACTAAATGCACTTATCGGCTGTTTTCAAGAATTCAAAGCTGAAAGTGCAATTGCGGCTCTGGCAAAGGTTATCACTACAGAAGCAACCGTTGTTCGTGACAACCAAAAACGGCGCATTCCCTCAGTTGAAATTGTTCCGGGTGATTTAGTTTTGCTGGGTGCTGGCGATAAAGTACCTGCGGATGTGCGGTTGCTAGAAGTTTTTGATTTTCAGATTGCGGAAGCTGGCCTAACTGGAGAGTCGGCTCCAGTAGAGAAAGATATTGACTCACTGGAGTTAGAAACGCCATTGGCAGAAAGGCAAAACATGGCGTATGCAGGGAGTTTGGTAACAGCAGGTCAGGGTAGTGGCTTAGTTGTGGCAATTGCTGACCAAACTGAAACCGGAAAAATCTCCCAGCTAATGCAGCATACCTCCCATATTGGCAGAACAAGGGTTGCGGGTTCTGGCATTTGCCAAAAAACAAGTCGCTGCAACTTCTAAAACAATAGATACTGTGGATATGGAGCGAGACTTTATATTCTTGAGACTGCAAGGCATGATTGATCCCCCGCGTCCACAGGTAATTCCTGCTATCCGTGCGTGTCAATCAGCAGGCATTCAAGTAAAAATGATTACGGGCGACCATCCATTGACGGCGGTTGCGATCGCTCGCCAGATAGGTTTAACTCAAGATTCAGGGGTGATTCCCTTAACAGGACGAGACATTGCCCGCATGGATGAACGGGAATTAGCAGAGGCAGCAGTTAACACTACAGTGTTTGCCAGGGTAGCACCAGAACAAAAGCTGCGTCTGGTAGAGGTACTGCAAGCCAAAGGTGAGATTGTGGCGATGACAGGAGACGGGGTAAATGATGCCCCAGCCCTCAAGCAGGCAGATATTGGCATTGCAATGGGCACATCTGGTACAGAAGTAGCGAAAGAAGCCGCAGATATGCTTCTGACTGACGACAACTTTGCTTCCATCGCTGCTGCGGTTGAGGAAGGGCGCACAGTATATCGTAATCTCCGACGGGCAATAGGTTTTATTTTACCTATCAGTGCTGGGGAAGCGATGACAATTTTTCTGGGGGTGCTTATAGGTGATACTGCGCCGATTGTACCTGTGCAAATTCTCTGGGTAAATATGGTAAGTGCGATCGCTCTCACCGTTCCCCTCGCTTTTGAGCCAAAGTCCGCCCAAGTGATGCAGCAACCCCCGCGCAACCCCTTTGAATCATTACTATCGGGTAGTTTGTCTTGGCGGATTTTGATAATTTCCCTCTGGAATGCGATCGTTACCTTTAGTGCATTTGAGTGGGTATTAAAAACCACAAGTGACTTGGATTTAGCTCGTACTGTGGCAGTCAACGTACTGGTGGCAACGGAAATTTTTTATCTTTTGTGTATTAGCCAGTTTATTCCTTCTGTTGTCTTCAGGATGCTACACCAACGAAATACACCACTGCAAGGGACACGAGAACCCATTGGTTACGCACCGATAATTGGGATTGTTTGTTTGACCGTTTTACAAATCCTGTTTAGCCAATGGTCAGTAATGAATGAGTTATTCGATACTGCACCTTTGAACCCAACAATGTGGCTATTTTGCATTGCAGTAGGTTTGTCAATCCTTGTTGTAGCTCTACCATTGCGACGCTTTACTAAAGAGTAAAATACTGGAAAACACCCTTCCGGGGAAGGGTGTTTTAAGATTAATTCTTTTGAAATCCAGCTATTTGTTATGAGTTGGGCGATCGCTAGTTCAAATTTAGCAACTAAACCGTATCAGAATTGAACCGAGATAGGGCGATTGCTTTTTACTGGCGTAACATCCAAAGGTAATTGAACTGTAAAAGTGCTACCTTTACCTAGATCACTTTGCACATTCAATTTGCCTTGATGTGCTTGAACAATTGCAAAGGCGATCGCCAATCCCAATCCAGAACCGCCAGTGCTACGAGAGCGATCGCTATTCACGCGATAAAAGCGATCGTAAATTCGCGTCAGTTCCTTCTCTGGGATACCAATACCCGTATCATGAACCCTAATTACAGCATGATGGTCACTACAACTCAGGCAAACCGTAACCTCCCCTCCTTTGGGTGTATACTGAATTGCATTGACAATTAAATTAGAAACCAAACGATAAAGCTGGTCACTATCACCGACAATATTTACTGGCTTATTTACCTTGATGCTAGATTGCAGCATTACGCCTGCCGCGATTGCCATTGCTTCAAATTCCTCGACTAAATCGCTGACAATATCATTTAGACAACATTGTTCTAGCTGTACTGGCAGCTGTTGCCTATCTAAACGAGCCAATAATAATAAATCTACAACCAAAGTAATAAGTCGCTGATTCTGACGGTGGATAGTTCGCAGAATGTCCCGCGTTTCTTCTTCATCCAGTTGCGACATTAAAAGCGCTGATTCCACCGTTGCGCCTGTTGCAGCTAAAGGCGTTCGCAATTCGTGTGCTGCATCTGCTGTAAACTGTTGAATTTGTCGATAAGATTGATAAATTGGCTGCATAGCTAATCCTGATAGCCACCAACTAGCAACTGCAACCATAGCCATTGCGATCGGCAATCCCAAACCTAAACTTAATTTCACACTATCCAGATAACGATTAAATTCTTCAAGACTTCGCCCCACTTGCATATAGCCCCAATCCCGATGATCTTGGGTGTGTAGCATTAAAGAATTTTGATGATAATCATTGCCTTTGCTGTCTTTGAGAAATAACCATTTTTCATTGCTGAAGACAGTAGACAGCCCTTCTGGATAATTGCCAGTAGTAGCAATCAAGCGCCCTGAAATATCAAAAAAACGCACATAGTAGTGATCTTTGTTAACTACACCAAGAAAATGGCGTTTAGTATCTGACTGCTGTTGAGTACAGCTGGCTCCAATTTTACATAGATTTATATTTGGGAATAGCTGCTGTACAACAGGTTCTAAACTCCCAGGTTGCCTGAGCTTAAATTCAATAGTGTCATGGAGTGTTCCGGCTACAGACTCAATTTCACTGTCTAAGGCTACCACATGGGCATAGAAAACAGCTCTGTAGAAACCGAAAGCACAAACGCTTAAAATTGAACCCATGACGAGAGCATACCACAGAGCTAAACGAACACGAGTTCCTCGAAACAGTTTATTTTGATTCATTAGTCACATTCAGACGATATCCCATACCGTGCAAAGTTTCAATCGGGTTAGCGCAGTCGAAGCAGGCTAATTTGCGACGCAACAAACGTACTTGCGCTGCTACCACATTGCTAGCAGGTTCTGCACTCACTTCCCAAAGCTGATTGCGAATCTGTTCCGTGGTAACAATTTGATTGGGGTGCTTCATAAAATATTCCACCAGTTGGAATTCTTTATTAGTTAAAGAAATTTCCTGTTTTTCCCCCATCGTATTTTGACCGACAACTGTACTATTGCTGTAATCTAAAGTAAAGTTACCAACGGTTAGTTGTTGAGGTTGTAAATGGGGATAACGCCGCTGCAATGCCCGCAACCTTGCCAGTAATTCTGCCATTCCAAAAGGCTTCACCAAGTAATCATCAGCACCCGCATCTAAGCCAGCAACTTTATCTTCCATGCTATCTCTAGCTGTGAGCATCAAGATAGGCAAAGAATTTCCTTTTAAACGCAGCCTTTTACACAATTCCAAACCAGTAAATCCTGGGAGCATCCAATCTAAAATCGCCACTGTATATTGTGCCGAACTATTTTCTAAATATGCCCATGCTTCATTACCATCCATTACCCAGTCAACTAAATATTTTTGTTGCTTCAGCGTTCGCTTAATAGCAGCGCCCAAATCTGACTCATCTTCGACTAGCAGTATCCGCATATCAAATTGAAAAGTTAGAGGTTCGTGGCAATTTTGTGAAATCAGCATAGTTAATAACAGGGTTATCCCTTAGAAATAGATTGACAGAAGTTGATGAAATTCTGAGTTATTCAATCATGTATACAAGCAAGTTATATAAGATCATAAACAGATGCTACGCCTTGGCAGTAGATAACCTATAAGAAAAACTCAGTATATCCCATTGCTCAATTGGTGTGAGTGATACTCAGTTAGAGAAGTTAACAAATCTAACTAATTGCAAGAGATTTACTGAGTTATTTTTTATTCTGACAGGTAAAGATGAAATCAAGATGAAATATTAAGTCAGATGAGGAAATCTCTAACTGCACTTAAACCTAACTACAATACACAAATCAAAAGCTAGGGTTTTGACTTCGTTCATGTATTAGCAAATAAGCATTAGTTTTGATATATCACCCTAAACAAAACAACCCTTATTTATATCAATTAAAAATCTCAAGACATTGCTAATTTTTCCATATAAAAGCCCGCCCGCAGGCGAGCTAAAATTTATCCAAATGAGAATAGCTAATAGCTAATAGCTAATAGCTATTAACCATTATCTGTTAGGCGTTTTAAAAAGCAAAATTGGTACGCAGTGTACCAACGTAGATGGTGTTGCTCTAGCCACCGTAAGTCTGAATCCGGGCTAAACCAAGTGGAATTTCTTCTTTCATATCAACCTTTTTGACAGATACCGAATAATGCCAATTTTCGTCATAACCTGGAGTATTAACTCCTTTCATACGAATTGATATGCTTGTACCAGGGGCTACTGGTTCCGAAAAAGCTACTGTAGCTTTTCTGTTGTTAATGGAAACCGTTGTCGGAATTTTTTGACCTAATTTATTTTGGACTTCAATTCCTTTATCAATACTTACCCCCTCTGGTAAATCAATTGCCAATTCTGAAAGAGCTTTACCTTGGACATGAACATCAAACTTATGAGTAGCATCTAGGGTACGGGCATTATTAGGAACAGCAGCACTATTTCCTAAATGAGAAAATTTAGCATCATTTGGATTTTTCGCCCAAGCGGTAGGAACTGAAGATGCAATAACTAAGGTAAAGGCAAATGTGTAAATCAGCTTTTTCATCAATATTCTCCTTGTTTTGTTAATCGGTTAATTACCTCTATATCTATAATTGTGAAAGGTATTGATGAAATACAGATGAAATATTTTTATGTTAAGTAAAATTTAAAATATAGTTATTAGATGCAACAATTAAAACTATTGATGATTAATAATGTTTGAAATATGGGTTTAAAAAATCAAAAAAGCTCCTGACATT
>NZ_JBDNJQ010000510.1:0-217 GCF_051172895.1 Nostoc sp. CALU 1950
CTCAGCACTCTTCATTCTTACTTGCGACTTGCGACCTCCGACTTGCGACTTCAACTATCATACCCGATCGCGGGGGAAGACAAAATAACATACCCTTATCTTTTATCCGACATAAACTCCGATTAATACTACTTCCCTTCATATACAACACTTTCACCAACATGTGACTGTAACCATAAGTTTGCCGGGGCGGCACGTTTATGCTTTCAAAACGCCT